>LJNP01000001.1 GCA_001303185.1 Parcubacteria bacterium SG8_24 | reverse complement strand
TTCTGCTGCATTCTGCGCGCTCAGCGCCTGGGCCATGACCGTCTCGACCGTCTCCTTGGCCTTGAGGATCGTCGCCGTCTGCTCGGCACACTTCACGTAGAAGGCGCGGACGGCGCGGGCCTGGGACATGACCTCTTCGGGATCGTCCCGACTGGCCAGCAGGCCGGCGAACACGTGGTCTTCGCGCAACGCCTTATCGTAGGTCACGGCCGGATCGTCATCCGGCTCCAGGGCGATACCTGGATCGGCCGGTGCCGAAAGACGGCGGTCAGCGGCCAGCCCGACTGCCTCGACCAGCCGGTCCAAACGCTCCCCGACCTGTCGCTCCTTGTCCCGCAGCTCTTCGAGCCCCCGGAAGAAGGCGACCGGATCGGAATCGTTCTTCCTGTCGAGTCGGTCGTAGACCTCCTGGTCCGCAGCATCGTCACCGAACAGCGGGTGATCCTGCAACCAGCGCAACGGGATGCCGTGCTCGGTGGCCTGGATGATCATCTCGTCGAGCCTGTCCTGCGGAAACAGCTTCTTGGCCGGCACCCGCCACAGGCGGGTCGCCTCCTTGAGCGTCTTCCAGTCGGCCATGCTCTTGCGGAAACGTTCCTTCAGCTCCTCGACGAACCGCTGCGGCACCACGGTGATCACCTTGGTGCTGCCGCCGAACAGCTCCTCCGGATTGAGCTGTTCCGTGTCGAAGGAGAACTCCCCCTCCAGCCGTTCGGTCGCCCGCTTGAGGGGGTCTATCCGAAAGAATCCCGCCTTGACGGCGAGCAGCTGACAACGGCCGACGTGTGACTCCATCGCCTTGACGGCCATGAAGATACGGTCGACCTCCTGGGCCACCCGGTCGGCCAGCTCCTTGGTCTCACCCTCGAGGGTGAGATAAGATCTCATCTCGCTGAGTTCGTTGTGGAACTCGACGTACTTGACCGAGGCGTTGCCGACTCGCTCTTTCCACTCGGCGCACGAACGCACGAAAGAGGCCTTGAGCGAGGCGTACTTCCGCCAACGCCGGACCAGGAAGAAGATCAGGCCGAACAGCAGGAGACCGCCGACCAGCAGCTTGACGAAACCGGCCCACCAGCGGGCTCGGGCTTCGCCGCGACGCTCGCCGACGTAGGTCGAGAGCGTATCGATGCTGGATCGCATGGAATCGGCGAAGGCCAGCATCTCGCCGGGATCGTCGGCCTGGCGGATCCGCTTGGCCTTGGCCAGCAGGTCACGGTACGGAGCCGTATCGGCCGGCAAGTAATCCGCTGGCCCGTCCAGCAGTCCGGCGAGCGTCAGGATACGCGAATCCAGGGCGCCTCGGGCGTCACGGAGACGTCGGGCCTCGACGGCCCGTCGTTCCGCCTCCTGGCGCGCCGCGATGCGCGCCGGATCGGTCTGATCGACCAGGTACGCATCTACCGAACGCATCAGGGCCAGGATGCCCCCCTTGGGATCCTTGGGGGTCCCTTTCACCGACCGCTCGAAAAGCGCGGTATGCGGGCGGTGGGCGGAACGCTCGAAACCGAGCTCCGCCTTCCATCGGGTGCCGGTCAGGAAACGGTACTTCCTGGGCTCGAACGACAGGAGGAACAACTGGGACTGCGAGACGTCGAAATCGGCAGCCCGTTCGGTCCAACGCTGGGCGATCGTATCGATCGCCTCCGCCGCCAGACGGTCGCCGTCACCCCCACCCTCCAGTCTCTGGGCGATGATGACATAGAAAGGAAAGCGGAGTGCTGCCGCGGCCCGTTCCAGCTCCTGGAGGTCGCGCGGACCGAAGAGCGGCGGCCGCCACCCCTCGGGCACCACATAGACGTGCTGCCCCTCCCGCCATTCGGGGATGGACAGGGGCGCTGCCGCCACCTCACCGAGAAAGGCCAACGACAGGATCGAACCGATCAGGATAGTCATGAGTCTCATGAACCTCTCCTCTTCTGGAAAAGTTGTCGAAAGGACGTGCCTGAATACGGCGCTTGACCATAGCAGCAACCCTCGGTCACGTCAATCCGTCCGGCCGTTTGTCCCGGACTCAAATACGGGAGTCACGACCCAATCAGAAATACCGCCCCCCGGCGGTATTTCTCCAGTAAACTGCCGCGTCGGATGTCAGTACTCCTTGATCTCTCTCCCCTCCTCGATGGCTTCCGATGAATCCTTGAACTCGTCCAACTGCCGCCGCAGCTCGTCTCTGGTCTCTTCATCCAGGTCAGGATCAGCCGACGCGGCCTCAAGCCCGTCGATATATTCCCGGAGATCGGCGGCAAACCTTTCCCTTTCCTCACCCTCAAGCGTGCGGCCCTCGCGCCGTTCCTCCGGAATAGGCGGTCTTTCGCTCTCCCTCATATGACAGTCAGACGATCTGGGCAAAGGCCACCGTATAGTTCTTGCCGTAATGCTGGGCGCACTTCGGACAGGTCGTATAAAAGAAATACAGCCGTCGTATCTCCTTACCTTGTCGCTTGACGTACTCCTCGGTCTGCTTGACCCATTTACCGGCGTCCTTATAGGGACCTTCGAAAACCTTGGTCAGGAAGGTGCCAGTGAGCCGTACCATCTCCATCCCCGGGACATCTTTGGTGACGGCGAAATAGTGTTTACCACGCCACGGTGAGGGATCATAAGAAAGCAGCAGGAAGTCGTCGGGTCTGGCGTCGGCCGCTTCGATCCTTTTCCAGCTTTTGGTGATGACCGAACCCATATTCAGCGGCATGTGCAGGAAATTGACGGTCGAAGCCTCGGCGAACAGCTTGTCCTCGAACCGGAACTCCTTGCCGTCCCAGGGCTGGGGATCGAACTTGGGGCAGCAGCCGGTCTCACTGTTGTCGTAATCGTATTCGGGTAATCGGTTTTCCATAAGAGAAGCGTTGGGGATTGACTGGATGGAGTATAGCAGAAATCGGGTTGACTGAAGAAAAACCGCCCGGGTGGGCGGTTGCTGGAAAGTCCATCCAGCGTCCTCAGTCTTTACGACTGAATCCGATCGCCTCCAGATACATCCGGCGGATGGTGTTGGCCGCCAGACCGAAGCGCCGTTCGACCGGCGACGGGCTGGCCCAATCCCCCACCTGGTAACCGCGGCTGGCGAAGTCGCGCTTGATCCTCCTGAGCCGCTCCGGTGAGACGGCGACATGACCGGCCGCCGCCCCATGCCGCGTCGGTACATACTCCCGGAAGCGGAAGCGGAACAGTTCCGGCGGAAAGATCCGGACGACCCGAGCCGCCTCACAAGGCATGTCATCCGTGACGATGAGGCTCAGGTTGACCTGGCGGCCGCGGGGATTCCGGGAGCGCCACAGCTCCCCCGCCTCCCTGACCCGATCGAAACCGGCGATGCGGCCGCGACAGGACCGCAAGCGCCGCTCTTCCGACGTGGAGATCAGCGATATCTGCAGCTGCACCGGCCGCTCATAGCCGGCGGCGAAATCGGCCAATCGCTCCAGGTTCCGCCAGGCCGCCCGGGCCGCCGGCAGGACCGTCGAAACCTTGAAGGAGACCGGCAGATCGCGCAGCGATTCCAGTCCGCTCACCAAAAAGGGATTCAACAGGGGTTCCCCGCTGTCGGCGACCGTCACCTTGTGCGGCGTTCCGGTGGGGTCGAATCCGTACCGGAATGCCTCTCCGATCATGAGTCGGGCCTGATCGTGCAGCTCCCGCGCCGTCAGGTTACGTACAAATCCGTCGAGTTCGCAGAAAGAACAACCGAGGGGGCAACCGACCTGCGAAGAGATCACGATGATGTTCTTCGGCCGGGTCAGGCCGAAGAAATAGCTGATCTCGATGACATGGCCGTCATGAGTCAGGCCGGGCAGGCCGATGACGCCGTCGTCACGGTCCCCGAAGAAAAGAACCGCATCATGATGAATCGTCAGGTCATCGTTCACGGAACACCTCCTACGACACCAGCCTGCCACCGCGAGATAAGGAGGTCAACAACGCTGTCCTGGAATCCAAACGCCCATCGTCATGATGGGCGTCCTGTCTCATGGTGACCCGCTGATGGCCGACGGCTCAATGTGCTGTCTCAGCCTTACCCCGCTTCAGTTTCAGCTGCACGAAATGCTCGGCCGCCTTGTTGATCTCATCGATGTATTGCCTCTTCCGCTCCTTGGATATCGTCTCGCCCTGAAAGAATCCCGGTACATGGGCGATCTTGGCCTGTTCGAAACCGACCACGGCCACGGCCGCGGGATTGTATCCGAGAATCCTGGCCAACTGACCGTAATAGTCATCAGCCCGTTCGGTCGGCGGCTCATAATCCTTCCGGGTCATCATCAGTTCCAGGAAAAGCAGCGAGGTGCTGCCGTTACGGTCCGGAAAGGGATGGATGTCGAGCATGTCGTTATGCAGGGAGGCCACCTCGATCTCGTAGCGCAGCGTGGACAGGCCTTTGAGGGCATCCCGATCGATCAGGTCATTGGCCCGCTCCACCAGGCGCTCCATCTCCGGACCCACATCCTCACCCAACAGACCGGCCCGCATGCCGAAGGCCACCACCTCTTCCTGGGTCCGGAAGCGCGACGCTTCCTTGGGTACGATTCCCTGATTGTTGATCCGGTGCAGCTCCAGCAGCATGTCGAGGGTCACGTACGGCTCTCGGGCCAAGCGGATGATTTCAGCCGCCACCTCCTGGCGGTTACGCACCTTGAGCTCCTTAACCTCAGCGGGACTGCGTCCATACATCTCATGCATGGCTTGCTCCACGGTCGTCGGAACCAGCCTCTCCCGGCCCATATCCTCGCCCTCCGGCAGGTTGGCGTCGCGAATGCCCTGATCGATGCGGAAGGGCACCATGTCACCCTCGATGAACTCACCGAACTCGTCGAAGATCTCGTTGAAGGCCCGGCGCAGCTCCGGTTTGACGGCCCGGCTCTTCAGGCGGGCGATGGAATTGAACCGCTGAAATACCTCTTCCTTTATTCTGTCGCTGGGGTCCGCCCCCTCCACCGTCCGCGCGATGGCATCCAACGAATGCATGGAGTCGCGGACCCGCTCCACAATCTGCTCGATACTGGCGGAGCTCTCCATGGCTTCCCGCAGGGCATCGATACGTGCGAGGGCCTGATCCAGGACCCGTTCCTGGATAGCCGTCTCCAGCACCTCGCCGATGTTGTCCTGGGCCGAGGTGTGTGCACCTTCCTTGAGGCCGTTATACAGGACCAGCAGACGCCGGCGTTCTTGCTCCGGTACCTGATCCAGCGGCAATCCGTATTCTTCCGTGATGATACCGAATTCCTCGGCCAGTTCCGGGCCGTCGATCTTCTCGCTGTCATACCCGGCCACGACCTCAAGGGCCGCTTCATCGGACAGGCCGCGCGTGGTCAAGGCCTCGAGCATCACCCGCCGCTCAGCCAACTCACGCTCCCTTCGTTCGCGGGCCTCCGGAGACCCTTCCGGCCCACCCGAAGGCGGGGCCGACTCGACCGGCCCAGGAATTCCGCTGCCCTCGAGAGGCGGTGGCGGTTGTGGTTCCTGCATAAATCTGGGCGTGTCAAGATTCATAGTCATCTTCGGCCGGACTTGGGTGTCCGCCTTTCGGCATCCGGCACGCCCCGGTCTGACTCGAAAACGTCAGGATAGCTGGACCGCAGCTCCTGAAGCCGCTCTTCGGGGACATCGGGGTCAGGACCGGAAGACACGTCCAAAGCCCTGCGGGCCAGCTCCTTCATGCGTTCCATAGGTATGTCGGTCTGGCTCAGACCGTCCAGAATCCGTTCATTGACCTCGCGATAGAATCTTTCCTTTTCCATAATTTGTCGTGACTGTTTACCCGTCTCTCAAGTTTACCTTATTTAAGGTAAAAAAGAAAGGGCCCGGATACCTCGGTCGAGGCTTCAGGCCCTGAAGATCTTCCGTTCTGTCCGGTCGCCGTGCCGGATGAGCAGTTCGCGTCCGTACCGGCTGCTGCCGATGCTGGTATAGTCCACGCCGCCGACCGCTACCCTCTTGCCGGTATGGATATGCCCGCAGACGACCGCGGTCGGTATGGCAGTCCGGGAACCGATGATCTCGGCGAAGACGTCGCTGCCCAGGAAAGTGTTGGCGACACGCCACTTCCGGGGGACGAAACACCGGGGCCGGAAGAGCAGTCGCCGGGTCGGGACATGATGCATCACCACCAGACGGCGTCGCGCGCCATCGGTTAGGACCAGGTGCCGCTCGAGGCGGCGGGCCTGGAACCGGGTCATCTCGTCGTCAGAGAAGTTCCAGCGCACGAAAACGGAATCGGCCCAGACAGGTCGGCCGGTCCCCGGATCGGTCTTGCCGACGTAGGCCTCGGCCGGATGACCCAGCCGTGGGTCATGGAAAGAATAGTCATACCATCCCATGAGACCGATATAGGCCGTGTCGCCGACCGCTACCGGTCGGTCCTCCAGCGGACTGAAACCGAGTCCCCGATAGAGCGACCGCAGATCGAGATAGCGCTGCCAGGAATCGCGCCCCGATGAGGGGACCCAGACGTCGTGGTTCCCGGAGATGGCCAACCGGCGACCCCGGAATCCCGCGAACAAGGTCAGACATTCCCTGATACCGTCATCGTCGCCGGCATGGTCGCCGCCGATGATCAGTACGTCCTGCGGCCTGCCAACCGCCGTCACATAGGCGGCCAAGGACCGTACCGCATCCGCGGACCGATCCCCCGGATGCAGATGCAGGTCACTGGTGATGAATTCCTTCACCGCATACCCCTTTCTCGATATCGAAAGAACCGCCTAGGATGCCACGAATCCGGGCCGCTGTCAAGATGGTCGGGACGGAAATGAGCGTAATCGTGGTCCGGCAGCGGACTTGGGGCAAACAAAAACCGGACCCTGTCGGTCCGGTATCTGAGCGGGGGGTGGTCATTCGCCCTCCAGAAGATGATAGCAGTTGCTGCGGTCGAAATCGAAGGTGCCGGCCTCCCGGATGATGTGACCGCCCTCGAGCCGGCCGAGCCGCATCCGCGGTTCGAGCAGGAAATGACAGCCGTAGACCGAGCCGTCCACGGTGACATAGGCCTTCTCGACACCGGCCGGACAGTAGCGTCCGGCCGCGGCCAGTCCCTGGCCGACCGGGGATCCGGGTCGCGGACCGAAGTTGCCTACGAAACGCAGGCGGCGACGGACCTCATCGCTCCGGGACCTTATCGCTGCGGCCTGCCGGAACACCTCTTGGGTCTGTCTGGCCGACAGGCAATACTGACGGAGCTCCGGATGGACCGGCATCAGGTTGAGCAGCCACAGCCGCTCCAGTCCGTCCGCCTCAGCTTGGGCGTATATCTCGCGGATCATCCGGAAATTGAAAGTGCCGATGAGGCAGAACGCCTCGACCCCGAGACTATGCCGCCCTGCAGCCCGCACTATCTCCGACACTTCGGACGATCCGCAGGGTGCCAGACTCAGCCCTTCCGGCGAACAGAAATAGTGCGCCGAGATGCGCAGGCGCCGAAAACCGTAACCGGCGATGAGGCAGCCTATGGAGGGGTCGTCCAGAAGACGTCGCCCGTTGGTCACCAGGTACTCAGTCCACCGGGCCACGCGATACGTCTCCAGGTAGGCCGGATGGTCCAGCACCTCACCGGTCACCGGTATGACCTGCGATCCGGTATCGCGCTGCAGCAGACGGATACGCCGAATGGCGTCTTCGACCGACAACGACCGGCCGCGCGGCAGGTTCCCCTGCACCTGATAACACTGCCGGCAGTGCCCGGAACAGCCGGTATGGACTTCGACGAAAACCTTCTCGGGAACCCAAATATCGCCCGACATCGGTATGCCTCCTCAAATGCTATCGTAATGACCTGACGTCACCTTCCTACAGATGACGGCTGATGTAAAGCGCCCTGTCCGGTATCCCGACGGACCGACCGAACGAAAGACCCGACGGACGGGGCCGTCGGGCGACGATGCCTGGAAGAGGCGTCGATTCAGCGGTCTTCCCGGCTCTTCTGATAGATCTTCTTGAGTAGCGCCAATATCTCCGCCGTGTTCTTCTCGGCCTTCAGGTCGGTCTGATAATCCAGCTCGGAACGCAGTTCCGATATCTCACCCTGGCGGTTCTGCGACATCAGGATGAACGTGGCCAGGATTATCGCTTCTAAAGAGACCACCAGGGTCAGCATGCCGAAAGGATAGGGATCGAACGGTTCGTCGACGACGCTGTTGTAGACTAACCAGGCCGTGAACCAGACCGCGTGAACGTACACGAAATAGATGTTGCCGCAGAAATCGGTGATGGTGTCCGATATCCGGTCCGTCCTGGACTTCCGCCGGTCCACCTCCTGACGGACGTTCCTGGTGACGATGAGCAGCTCCCTCTTGGTGACCAGCCAGTGCTGCTCACGCCCCTTCTCACGGCAGATCTCGCATTCCGATGCCACCTCTCCTTCGATGAGCGCGTGCAGATTGCCGCACCTGCTGCATTTGTAGATGCCGCTTGCCTTGCTCCGTTTGCCGTTCTTGAGAATGGGGTTCCGGTTCATATCCTTCGACGATATTGTCCACATACAGGATACCAGAAACATCCGGTTCCGACGATTGGACAAAAAAGGCGCCGACCCGGGTCGGCGCTCAGATGAAGTATCGGATATCGATCGTCTAGCGATCCAGTCGCTGCTCACGCTCGAAGGTGAATTCACCCTCCTTGAACGAATGCGGTACCTCGAGTCGCACCAGGACCTCGATCTCCGGGTACCGGTCGTGCCACTCCTGGACCAGGTCGCGCAGGATGCCGAACCGGTCATGGAGACCGTTCTCGTCCCGGGTGCCGTGACCCGATTGAAGCGTCTCGACGACTTCGACCCTGTCTACGGCCGGGAACCGGAAGAGGACGTGCCACTTCTTCCAGAAGGAGTCGGGCGGGTAAAGAGCTGCCCGCAGGACTTCGACCTTGGCTTCCAGATCGGCCAGACGGTCGGCTGTCTCCCGCAGGCAGGCGAATTCCGGATAGGTCGGATCCTTCTTCTCCTTGAGTAGAGGCCGGACCGCACCGAAGACCTGAAGCAGGTCGTTGGAATCGCTGTTCCGGGCCCAACTGATGGCCAAGGTCCTGGCGATGCGGTCGATCAGCCGGCAGCCGAAACGCTCCATCCGGTCGGCGAGCGACAGGTAGCAGCGGACCGCCCGGCCCGTCGGGAACCCGGGGCCGGTAGCCTCCCGGACCACGGTCTCGACCAGCTTGCGCTCCTCCTCGAACCGGCTGTCGATCTGGACGATGAATCCGAACAAACGGTCGGCCTCGTCCTCGTCCTTGGTGTCGCGCCACCGGCGGGCCACCTCCTCGAGGACCGCCTTCTTGGTCTTGAGTAGGGTCGGCGCGTCGCAGTCTTCCAGATAGCTCTCATCCTCGGCCACCTGAACCCGACACTTGCCGACGCCCTTGGACGGCAGCTTCGACCACAGGTCGACCGCCTCGGCGGCCCGGCACCGGACCAGCTGTTCGCGGGCCTCATCCAGCCCGTCGGTCCGATCCAGCACCTTCCCCCGCATCGTCTCTCCCAGGAAATCGCCCAGGTGAAAGTCGTCGACCGCCTTCAACAGCCAGCGGAAGCAGGTTTCGGCCTGTTCGTCATCACGCCGCTCGGTTGCCGTCAGAAAGAGCCGGCGGACCGCGTCCAGCCTCTCGCCGGCACCCTGATTCTCCAACAGCTGAACCATGGCCCACTGTCTGGCCCGTTCCAGCTCCTCGATCAGCGGCGTGTAGGGATCACCGATTCGGTACCTCATCTCGTACCTCCTTCCGGCCTCAGCCGGTCTGTTCGCCCCGCAGGGCTCATGGAATGAACGCGGACCGCAGTCCGTCGCTGTATCTAGACACAGATCACATCCGGTGTCCATCTCAATCCATGAAAAATGCCCCGGATACCCGGCGACCGGGTCGCTCAAGGCTGTATTTCCCTTAAATGCGCCGGTTGCTATACTCCTTATTATATTGCGGCGATTGGGCCGCCCTGACTTTTGTTGTCATGCGTACCGCGCTTATCGGCCATACCGGCTTCGTCGGCTCGAATCTGGACAGTCAGAATAAGTTCACCGACCGCTTCAACTCGCGGAACATAGGGAGTATCCGGGGCGAGAGTTTCGACCTCATCGTCTGCGCCGGAGTGTCGGCGGTCAAATGGAAAGCCAACCGGGATCCGGAAACCGATTGGAAAGGTGTCGAAGCGCTGCTCGATCCGCTGGGTGAGGCTGAAGCCGGACGCTTCGTCCTGATTTCCACGGTCGACGTCTACCCCTTCCCCGTGGAAGTCGATGAGGATACGTCCATCGATCCGGAGATCAATCATGCCTACGGTAAGCACCGCTACGCCGTGGAGGAATTCGTCCGGCGGCGCTATCCGCAGCACCATATCCTGCGTCTGCCCGGGCTGTTCGGACCGGGGCTAAAGAAGAACGTCATCTACGATCTGCTGAACGACAACGGTCTGGAGAAGATAGATCCGGCAGCGTCCTTCCAGTGGTACCCGCTCGACCGCCTGTGGGACGACATCGGAAAGATCATGGCCGCTGACCTGCGAACCGTGAACCTGGCCACGGAACCCGTGACCACCCGAGAGATCATCGAGGAGCTCTTTCCGGACAAGCTCTCGAGCGTAGCCGAACCGTCGGCCGAACCGCCGGGCTATGACTTCCGGACCAGACATGCCGGACTGTTCGGCGGCCGCGGCGGCTACCTGATGGATAAGACCGGGGTGATGAAGGCGCTGCGTCGTTATGTCGACGCTGCCCGGAAAGACACATGAACCTCGCCGTCTCCAACCTGGCCTGGGATTTCGCCGACGACGACCGGATGCTCGGCCGGCTCGCCGAGCTCGGCGTGACCGGCCTGGAGTTGGCGCCAGCCAAGCTGTTCGGCGACCTCCGGACCGGTACCGAAGAGCAAGCCCGCGACTACCGGGAGAAGGTCCGGTCGGCAGGTCTGGAGATCGTCGCTTTCCAGGCCTATCTGTTCGGCCGTCCCGAACTCCAGCTGTTCGTCGATGACGCCCGTGATGACTTCATCGCCTACACCAAGCGGGCGCTTGACCTGGCCTCCTGGTGCGGCGCGCGGCGGATCGTCTACGGGGCGCCCAAATCCCGCGCCACCGGCGGCCGACCGGAAGAGGAATGCCTCCGTATCGCCACCGAAGCTTTCCGGGATATCAGCCGCTATGCCGCGAGCCGTGATACGATATTCTGTCTTGAACCGAATCCTCCTGCCTATTCTTGCGATTTCGCTTCAAATGCCGCTGAGGCGGCCGAACTGGTGCGGGCCGTAGATTCCCCCGGATGCCGCCTGCACCTGGATATCACCTGCATGACACTGGCCGGTGACGACATCGGGGAGGCGATTACGGCCAACGCGGATATCCTGGCACATTTCCATGCCAGCGAACCGCAGCTCGGTGACTTTACCGCGCCAGGGATGGACCACCGGAAGGCGGCGGCGGCGCTCCGGAAGGCCGGTTATGAAGGTTGGGTCTCGATCGAGATGCGCCAACCGGAAGATCCGATGGCCGGCGTGACGACGGCGGTGAATTTCGTGCGTGAAGCTTATGACCTCTGACCGAACCTACGATACCATCATCGTCGGCGGCGGCTTCTTCGGTGCCGTGATCGCCGCGCGGCTCCGGGAGCGCGGCCGGAAGCGAGTCGTGGTCCTGGAGAAGGAGGCCGAACTGTTGACCCGCGCCAGCTACCGCAACCAGGCCCGCATCCATAACGGCTATCATTATCCACGCAACATCGTCACCGCCTTCAGGTCGCGCGTCAATTTCCCCAGGTTCGTCGAGGAGTTCCACGAGTGCGTGGACGACTCCTTCGAGAAGGTCTACGCCATCGCCAAGACGCACAGCAAGGTCACCAGCGTCCAGTTCAGGGATTTCTGCGTGCGGATCGGCGCGCCGATCGAGCCGGCCCCGGCCCGGATACGCGACCGCTTCGATCCCACCTATATCGAGGAGGTCTTCCTCTGCCAGGAATACGCTTTGGATGCGGCCAAGCTCCGCGGACTGATGTGGCGGCGCCTGCAGGACACCGGCGTCGAGGTACGGACCTCGACCGAAGTGAAGTGCCTGGAAAAGGACGGCGGGGGGATATCCGTGCGGATCACCGGTCCGGGCGTATCGGAACGGATTTCCGCCCCTCAAGTGATCGTCTGTACCTATTCGATGATCAACGGGTTACTCCGGGCCTCCGGACTGCCGGAGATACCCATGAAGCATGAAGCGACGGAACTGGCCCTGGTGGGGGTGCCGGAGTCGATGCGTAATCTCGGAGTGACCGTGATGTGCGGACCGTTCTTCTCCTGCATGCCCTTCCCGGCCGAGAACCTGCATACCCTGAGCCACGTGCGGCACACGCCGCACTGCGCCTGGACGGACGGTGACGGCATCGACGCGCACAGCCGCATGTCCCGCCTGGACCTGCACACGTCGTTCATGCACATGAAGAAGGACGCGGAACGCTACCTGCCGGAACTGGCCAGCCTGACCTACCGGGGTTCGCTCTGGGAAGTGAAGACGGTGCTGCCGATGAACGAGAACGACGATGGCCGACCGATCCTCTTCCGGTCGGACCACGGACTCAAGGGCCTGACCTGCGTCATGGGCGGCAAGCTGGACAACGTTTACGACGCGCTCGAGGAGATCGATAAGGAGCGCGAAAGGGACAAAGTCATATGAGCGTCAAGAAAGCCGAACTGTTCGTGTCGGTCGTCGCGCCGCTGCAGGACGAGGCCGGCGCCATCAAAGGGTTCGTCGACGAGGCGTCAGCGGTCCTGGACTCGTCCTATGCCAACTACGAGCTGCTGCTGGTCGACGACGGGAGCCGTGACCGGACCCGCGACGAGATCGGGGGGCTCCTGGCCACATACAAATGTCTCCGTTACCTGCGTCTGGCCCGGCGGGCCGGCCGTGAAGCGGCGGTCATGACCGGACTGGAATCGGTGATCGGTGACTATGCGGTCATCATGTCCGCGTCACTGGATCCGGTCGACCGTATCCCGGCGATGGTCGCCGAGGCGGCCCGTGGCAACGGCGTCGTGTTGGGTGTCCGCGGACCCGATAGCCGGGAATCACTGGCCTCGCGATGGGGCGGGCGGGCCTTCCGCTGGTACTGCCGTAGGTTCTTGGGTTTCACGCTGCCGACCCGACTTTCCGGTATGGCTGTCCTGAGCCGGCAGGCGATCAATTCCCTGGTGCGCGTCAAAGGCAAGGGCAGCTATCTGCGCCTTTTCACCAAATACACCGGACTGGACCATCGTGAGATCGAGCACGTACAGGCGCCGCGTCCCGGCGCCTCCGGCAAGGCCACTTCGCCGGACGGGTTCTGGCGCAAACTGGAGACGGCCACTGACATCGCGGTATCCAACTCCACCCATCCCCTGAGGGCGGTAACCTATCTCGGACTGATCGCCGGAGCGATCAACCTGCTGTCGATGACCTATATCGTCGCCGTCTATCTGCTGAAGGATGACGTCCAGCCCGGCTGGACCACCAGCTCGATGCAGTCGGCGGTGATGTTCTTCCTGGTCTTCGTCATCCTGACGGTATTCGCGGAGTACCTGGGTAAGCTGATGAACCAGGTCGTGCCCCATGACACGGATACGGTCATCGAAGACCTGACCAGCTCGACGCTGCTGGCCGACGAACAGAAGCTGAACGTGATCGACCGGAGCGAACGCGCTGATGATGAAAGGACCTATGGCTGAAGGCGTGGGCGGGCGACAGGTTCCCGAATACGAGGTGAAAGAATTCAGCGGCAAAAGCAGCCGCTGGTGTTGGTGCGTGTTCGTCATCAATGAGGGCGAGCGGATCGCCCGACAGCTCAGGAAGATGCGGCCCTACGCGGACCTGGTCGACATCATCATCGCCGACGGGGGAAGCGATGACGGCTCTCTCGCGCCCGAGACCTTGCAGCAATCCGGTATCCGCACGCTGCTCACCAAGACCGGTCCCGGCCGGCTGTCGGCGCAGATGCGGATGGCCCTGGCCTACGCCGTCGATGAGGGATATGACGGAATGATCGTCATGGACGGTAACGACAAGGACGATCCGGCTGCCCTGCCCGAATTCGTCCGGAGACTCGAGGGCGGCTGGGACCATATCCAGGGCTCCCGTTTCATTAAGGACGGCCACCACGAGAACACCCCTCTCTCCCGGCTGCTGGCCGTCCGTCTGCTGCACGCGCCGCTCATGCGGTCATTCTCCGGCTTCCGCTATACCGACACGACCAACGGGTTCCGCGCCTATAGCCGGCGCCTCATCACCGACCCTCGGGTCGACCCGTTCCGTGATGTCTTCACCACCTACGAATTGCACTATTATCTCGCCATACGCGCCCCGGAGCTCGGCTTCCGTACCTGCGAGATTCCCGTATCCCGGGTCTATCCCGCAATGGGTCGGACACCCACGAAAATCGGTTCGTTCAGCGCGAAATTCGGCCTACTGAGGCTGCTTTGGAGGGCCGGTCACCACCATTATGATCCGCCGCCCGACGGACCTGCCGGAGAGGCCGGCCTACGGAAGAGATCCAGCCGACAACTCTCCAAATGGTCGGCTCGGGCCCGTCGGTACGGCGGCTGGCTGCTCGGACCCCTGGGACTGCTGTCGCTACTCTCCTTCGCGGCGGTCGTGGGCAGCCGAATATACGTCGCCGCCACGGCCTTCGACTGCCTGCCGCTCAACGGCTGTTTCCAGATGTTCGATCCGCTCCGCCGGCTGGCCGCCGGACAGCTGGTCGGACGGGACTTCCAGTACTTCTATGGCGCGGGGGCTCTGCTCATCCATTACCCCTTCTTCTCCCTGCTCGGCGGCGACCTCCTGGCCTCCGAGACGGCCAAGCTGGTCGTCCAACCGGCGCTCTTCCTCGGCGTGACCTTCGTGGCCTTCCTGGCCCTGACTCGCCGCCTGGGCCTGTCGACTTTCCTCACTGCCGCCGCCGCCGGACTGGCCACGACGCATTTCCCCAGCGTCTTCATGGACACGCACCACCAACTCGGCGTCCGGGCCGCCTTGCCGGTGGCGATATTCGGCCTGCTGCTCTGGCGGAAGGGGTTGCCTAGGCGCTGGAGGTCTCCGGATCTGCGGAGTTCCCTGATCGGCATACTGCCGCTCTCGCTGCTGGCCGCAACGGCCTTCACAATCAGTCCCGAACAGGGGGCCATGACCGTCGGCGCCCTGCTCATCATGTTGACCCTCTGGTCAGGCAACTGGCGACACGCTGTCCGCAACGGCTCCATGTTCGCGGCTCTGGCCCTGCTCGGCGGCGCAATCATGCTCGAGCTGGCCACCCTCGGTCACGCCATAACAGCCCTGCGGTTCCACCTGACCGAAGCCCGGCCGGACCAGTTCTGGTATTTCGGCGCCTGGCCGGGCGGCTTCCATGAATCGATCCTCGGCGTGGTGACGGAGCGCCATGGGGCCTGGGGCTTCGGAGGCGTCCTGCTGGCCGTCCTGGCCGCTTTCCTGCTGCGCCGACGGACCGACCGGCGACTCAAGGCTGCGGTCACTTTCCTGCTCACCTACGGTCTGCTCTCCACCGTCAGTATACTGGGCTATATCAAGAAGGAATACTTCCACGCGCTCTCCTGGGTACTGCTTCTGGTCTTCGTCACCCTGCTGCTCCAGCCGACGATCGACTGGGTACGTGAGAACCTGCGTCGCGAGGTCCTGGAGGAAACGACATTGCGGTCGAAACGCGGCCTGATCGCCGTTGTCGCAGTACTCGGCCTGTCGGTGCTGGCGGCGCACCTGATCTTCCACTTCTGTCTCTCGGCCTACGAAAACACCGACCGTGCCATCGCCATCGCCCGGAAGGCCGACGAACGCACCTCGGGCATGACTACGCTGGGCGTGACGCTCGACGAGGCCTGGGCCGAGCACCGCGAGGCGCTTATCCGTTATGTGGCCCTGCCAGGTACGGGCCCGATCGGACAGCGCGCCGCCGATATCTGGTCGACCTACTCCAGCATCCCGGAAGCGGAGCTCGGTATCTTCAACCCGGCCAGTGATTACATCATCCACGCCCTCGGACCGGAACGCCGGGCCGCATACGCCGCGGCGTTCGACGAGACGCGTCCCCCGGTTATCCGGACGCTCAACAACAAGACCCCCTATGAGTACTGGCTGACCAGCACCCACTGGGACATGTACCGGCTCCTGCTGGCCAACTACGAGTTCCGGGAACAGGACAGTAAGGGGGCCATCTGGACCCGGCGCCGGACGCCCTGGACGCGACCCGACGACATCTGGCACGGGGAGCTGCCCATCACCGACGGGCGGACCTTCACCCTGCCTACTTTTCCGGAGGGACGCTACGTACTGGAGCTGGCCGTCGACTATGCCATCGACAATCCCTGGAACGGCATCCCGGTGGCCCGCGACCTGCCCCGCTATGTGATCATGGCCGATGTGACGGACGGTCCGGTCCGACCCACTTACGTATCTTTCGCCCCGTATTACGATCGGATGAACTTTCCGCTGTTCCTCGACTACCGGGGGACCGTGCCGAGCTTCGAGGCCCAAGTGCGATCGATGCTCCCCGGAGCCACCCTGACCCTGGAGCGGGTGCGCTACCGGCTGGTCAGGATGCTCAAGAGCAATCTCGATTTCTACATTCCGATCGGCGGACAGACGATGGATGACAGGATATCCGGCCGGAAAAACAGGCGCCGCGCCTCCCTGTCGTCGCCCGACACCCTTCTCACCGTCGAAACCGACCCCGAAGGACAGCAACCCTGATCGAGGAACGGCGAGACCCACGATCTCCTGCACGAGAAATCCCGGACGGACGTCCGGGATTCTTCAGCACGACTTGATTCTGGCCGATCACTGCCGGATATAGTCTTCGCGCACCTCGGCGCCGAACTCCGTATTGATCAGCGTCATGCTGTTGCCGTCCTCCGATATCTCGAAAGTGGAGTGATAGACGTCGGGAATGACCCCGGTCGGGCAGTCGGTGGAATCGAGCGTCATGGTGATGGCGTTATCCTGGACCGCGACCGTACCCGAAGCGACGCAGGAGGCTGACGAGATATAGGTATCGGCACTCAGCTCCAGCCTGGCCGGCGTGGTATGCATCAGCTGGCCGTCGGTGTAGGTCGCCTGTCGCACCCAGGTGCCGACGTACGAGGCCGGCCCGGCCGCCTCCTCCGGTCCGGGGGCCGCCGGCGTCGTGGTTTCGACGCACCCCGCCCCCAACAGGACGAAAGCCGTCATGATGATCGAAGCGGATAAAAATCGCTTATCCATAATGATTCGCGGTCACTAATTTCAAAATATCGGCGTTAATCCGGCCTGTATCGGATCAATCACAGGGCACCTGCGTACCGGTCGCCTCATCGATGCACATGGGGGGTACCTGCACCCGGACCCACCCCCCCTCCAGCTCTTCACAGACGAAGCGACCGCCCTCGATATAGATCCTGGTGGTCGCGTTACGATAACTCTTGCCCCTGCGGAATTCCTTTTCCATCCGATACTCGATCTTGATATAGGAATCCGGCGGGGGAATGAAAAGCGAGTTCTCCCCGTCCTCTATGCAGGTATGCTCTCCCTCGAGCACGAAAGACTCCGACCCCTTGAAATCACCGCCGTTACTCGACAGGGTCATGGGCTCGATCACCCCGTCGTGTCTGGTCATGACGTTGAAGCCGCGGACCTTCCAGGTGGTCATCGGCGCCATCCTGTAGTTGTAGCCCCATAACTTATCGGGGCCCCCGCCGCTCTTGAACCAGGAGAAATTCTGGTTCGGCGTGATCGTCAGATGATACGGGAAGGTGTCGCCGACCTCTCCCTGACCGCCGGACGTCAATTCGTAATTGAACATCCCTCCGCCTTCCTGATAGAGCGTGTCTATGTCGGAACCGACATAGCTGAAATGCGAGATATCACCCGAAACGCTGGTCCGTCCGGTCTCGGCATCGATGGATACCTCCGTATCCGCGATGAGCTCGAATTCGCCGTCGGCCACGTGGAACAGCGCTGGGATCACCCCGCCCTCGTTGGTCTCATGCGTGATGGTCACGGTGACCGGAACGCGGAACTCGATCCCATCCGGGAGCAGGTCGTAGGCCAGCAGCGTGGATTCTTCGCCTTCGGCGAGGTCCTCAAGTCCGAGCTCAGCTCGCAGGTCCGCCTCGGTCGCCGGTACGACCCCGATGTCCCCGATCGCCACATCAGCGGGTAAGGCCCCCGGCGGTATGCTCAGTTCCGCCAGCCCGTCGTCTGAGGTGACGGTCATCACCCCCTCGCCGGAACGACCATCGGGCCAAATCAACCAAGCCGCGATGATGACGATCACCGCGATACCGCCTCCGACCATGATCTTTTGAATATTCTTCATAGATGTCGTCGGTGTTTACCGTTCAAGTCGGGATTCGTCTGATATCGATTCAATATCCGGCGGGGGTTCGCGACAAACATCAAGGTCCTCAGTCGGTTATCAATTCATTGAGATCCAGTCCATATTCCTTGCCGTCGGTGATGCGCGCGATACCGGACTCGTCCTTGGTATATCGGATGGAATCGATATCGACCTCTTGAGGGATGAGGTTGATGATCATTCCCGCACCCAGGTAAATGACGCGCAGCCGCAATCCCGGCCGCCTTACATACGTGCCGCTCTTGATGTCATAGAGCCAGGCATAACCACTGATCCTGATGGCGTGAGGGGTGGCTACCTTGATCTCACCTATGAAATGACGGCGCGGCTGACCGGCGAAAACCCGCCTTTCGATGATGTGGACCTTCTCTCCGGCTGAAAGCACTTCCATATGATGTTCGAGTATAGACTTATGATATTGATTAGATCGGGCTGACGCACATTATAGCACAGTGCCGTCCAAAATAAATGGCGGTCTGTGACCAATGCCGACAGGTGAGACCTTGTTCCCGTTCGTTTCCCCCTCCCGGTCACAACACAGAAAACGGCCTCCCCAAAGGGATGCCGTTTTCTGGCAGGGACGGAGGTAATCGTCCCTCGCTCCGCCCGGGCTCCGGGGCGCTACGCACCGGACGCTGCGCCAGCTCGCGTCCTCTCGCGCCCGTTCGATTCCTTATCCATCCCAAATCAAATCCGGCCGACACCCATAAGGCGTATCGGCCGTATCTAGCAGAGATTCGGGGATATCGTCGGAACTCTGACGTCTATCCGAGCTTAGAACCGTTCTTTACAGGCTTGTCCGGCACGGCCAAGACCACCCGACCGTCTTCCCGATAGAAACCGGTGATCAACACTTCGGAAATGAACGGCCCTACCTTTTTCGGGGCGAAATTGATAACGCCGATGACCTGTTTCCCGACCAGCCCATCAGACGTGTACAGGTCGGTGATCCGCGCACTCGATCGTTTGATGCCATATTCCCCGAAATCAACCATGACCTTGTAGGCGGGAATCTTCGCCCCAAGAAAATTCTCTACTTCCAGAATCGTGCCGACGCGGAGCTCGACATCCTCGAAATCTTGCCAGGAGATCTTTTTCATAGACGGGCACTCTAACACGGGAAGGCGGTCATCACAAGGAGAGTCGCCTCTTCGTGGCGAGAACAGTCCACTCTTCGCGGTCACAACACACAAAATCTGGCTACCGAATGGTGGCCAGATTTTGTGGCAAGGGCTCGTGGGCGTTGTTGGAACTACTCTTGTGTCTCAGCTGGTAATGAAAACTAGTACCCTGCCGCCTTGCAGTCCTCACACAATTCCCGCCCGTTCGGATCACCCACCTGCGAACAATACGATGCCGACGGCATCGCTGCGAACGGCGCGCAGTTACCGGCATTAGCCTGTGACTCGGGCGACGGTTCGGACGATGGTTCCTCGGCGGGAGGCTCCCCGGTCGGTTCATCCTCTACCGTCGAGACATCAGCCGGCGGACCGGCGCCCGATGGCGGACCGGCCTGCTCGGTCAACGCCGACAACCCCGTGAGGTCGAAGGTTAACGTCCCAAGATCAGGCTCCGGAGCGGTAATACCGACATCGGGCGCGGTCAGATCCAAGTCGACCCCCGACAACCCGGACAGGTCGATATCCGGCAAGGCGAAATCCAGGTCCCCGGAGAGCGCCAGGTCAGGGACGTCCGCGGCACCCAGACCGGAGACCGAAAAATCCAGACTGCCGAACTCATCGGCCCACTCCAATGATCCGTCTTCGGTGACGACCGAGAACGTCTCGGCCTTCTTCGCCTTATAAACCCTCCAGCCGAAGTAACCGCCGACTCCAGCTGCCGCCACGACGACGCCGATGATGATCGCGATGACCAATGACGTGATTCCCCTGTTTTCGTTCTTCATAATCATATGCGTTAGCGGCAGGACTTCTGCTGATTCTCCCAGCTGTTGTCATAAAGCGCCTTGTACTCGACGTACGGATCGTGCATGGCGCGCAACCCGGTCAGACAGGCCTCGACGCGCCTGCTGTACTCCATGGCCTGTTCGACCGACAGCGCCCCGGCGTCCGCCATAGCCCTCTTGTCGCCGAATTCAGACAGGATACCGGTGCATTCGTCGATCTTACTGACGACCCGCATGCCGTAGTCAGCCATATCCCTGTACTCGATCAGGCTGTTGCACATGGCACAGTTCGCGACGGCATAATCGGAGTCGGTCGAACACTTGACACCGGCGTAATCCAGTTTGGCCTTGCGGTCAAGCATCGCTTTCCTGGTGCTGGCCATGTAATTCTCGACCCGGCCGGAAGATGCGCCAGGCTCGCGCTCCAGCGCCTGTTCAATACGCCGCATGACAATAGAGGCCGACCGCGCCTTCAGGTAGTCGAACTTTTCGCGCAGATCGGTCCACTTCTTGGAGAACTGCTCACGGAACGCCTCGGTATCGGTGTCCGCAATGTCGGTCACGTTGGCGAGCGTGGCCAGAACCTCGGCCTTGTCGGCATCCAATTCATCGAGCAGGTCCTTTGTAGTCCGTAGCCCGTACCTGTCGCGTATCTCCTGTGGCACCTGCTCCACCAGGCCGGATTCTGCCTCTATTAGGTTGCGCGCTCTAGCGAACTCCTCTTCGACGAACGCCTTGTAGACCTGCTGGCCAATCTCGTCGGCTGAATCCTCATAAGCAGCCCACTCTTCCGCGAACTTCCGCTCAGTCGCCTCGTTAATCCGGTCTCCGACGCCGTAGAGGCCGGTCATCATCTCCCTCATCTCAGCCTCCTTCTCCTTGGCCTTCTCTTCGGCGGCCGCCTTCAGCTTCTCCACCTCGGTCCCGGCCAGCTTGTCGTACTTGGCACGCAGTTCTGCTTCGATCGAAGCCGCTTCGGCCTCTCCCCTTGCCCTCCCACGCTGTTCGCCGAGCTGCCTCAAGTACGGGATGTCCGGATCTTCCTGCCCGCCGTACTCCGCGATGAGTTCCGCTTCGACCTGCTTCTGGATCCGGTCCATCATCTCGGCCTTCCGGGATTCGGCCTCAGCCCGCAACTGTGCCTCAAGCCTGGCATATGCTTCGCTTTCCAGGTCTTCGACCTCTTTTCTTAATTCCTCCTCGTACGCGACGCGAATCTGTTCCTGATGGTCGACGATGTAACTCTCCAGATCACCCTTAATCAGGTCCTGCAACCCGGCAAACTGATTACGGATCCTTTCGGCCTCGGCACGGAACACCGCGTGGTGCCACTTCGCCTGATCGAGCGTTGGTTCGATGCAGGAATCGTCGATGATGTCACGTAGGCTGTCTGCATTATCGGCGTAATCCGACAACCGAACGTTCATTCCCAGCACGTCGAAGGTCTTGAGCTCCGCATCGAGCACTTCGTGCGCCGCTTCGATGTTGGCTATGGCATGTCCGCCCATGAACTTGAACCGGTGACAGTGTGCCTCGACCATCTCCACCTGTCCGGTCGGTCCACCCCACTTGTCCGGCGGCTCAATATAGGTGTCGACCGTTGTCGCCAGGGCGGCACCGCCCGCCATGACTACTGCGGCCGCGACCAACGAATACATAATTTTCCTCATAGGCATTTTCTATAGGTATTACCGGTTCAATATACCAAAAAAGGCGGAAGAAAGGTTAGAACTCGACGAAAACGGCTGCATAGACGAAAAAACAGCCGCTTTCACGACTGTTTTTTCATGGTGGCAGGGGCGGAGGGAATCGAACCCCCGACAGCGGTTTTGGAGACCGCAGTTATACCATTTAACTACGCCCCCATGCCTGTCTGATGATAACCGGAAACCGGCACCTTGTCCACCGGGCCTATAAGCAAACGCGGCCTCACGGCCGCCGTTTCTAGCACACCATGACCAGGAGCCCTATTTGGTCTCCTTATGCATAGTATGCTTCTTGCACCACTTGCAGAACTTCTTCATCTCCAGCCTTGCCTTGAGCGTCTTCTTGTTCTTATGCGAATGGTAATTCACCCGCTTGCATTCGGTGCATTCCAGTTTGATGAGATTATCCTGTGACATACTTTTCTTCGTTCTATCCTGGACATCGGGAGCCTATACCATCCGGGGTGGGATGTCCAGTCTCGACGCGAATGGAGCCGACGGAGGGACTCGAACCCACGACCAACGCTTTACAAAAGCGCCGCTCTACCAGCTGAGCTACGTCGGCATGGTGGGCAGGCCAGGATTCGAACCTGGGAAGGCGAAGCCAGCAGATTTACAGTCTGCCCCGTTTGACCGCTCCGGAACCTGCCCTTGTTGGAACGAACGCCTCAAACCGATCTGGTCGGATGAGACACCCCCCAAGGCTCCAGATGAATCGAAGCGCTGGGGGGTGGAGCCGACGACCGGGATCGAACCGGTGACCTACTCCTTACCATGGAGTTGCTCTACCAGCTGAGCTACGTCGGCGTGACTCTGACCGCCTTCAGGACCTGACCGGACGTTTCGACTCCTCCTGGAGCGACGCTATGTCCTCGGCGAATCCGGCGATTTTCTGGTTCTCCGGGTTGACCTCCTTCAGACGCTCCAAAGCGTCACTGGCCCCCTGACGATCGCCTTCCAGTATACAGGTCTCGATCAGTAAATCAAGGTGTCGCGGGTTGGCCGACTCGAACTGCGTCGCCTTCCGGAAGGCGACCTTGGCCGCCTTAAGGTCGTCTCCGGAGCGGCAGGCCCTCCCAAGTCTGGTGTAATTGCCGGCTATCTCGGCGGCCTTGACCTCGGAAAGGTCACAGGTCCCGGGATCGATCCGGTCGACATCGCGGACGCTGCCCGTCGCCTGACAGTGCTTGAGGAGGCTCATCTTCACCAGGAAAGCGAAGGTCTCACGGGCCTGCTTGTAGCGCTTCATGGTGAGATAGAGCTCGCCCAGTCCGCGGTAAGCGGCGACGCTTTTCCGGTCGAGACTGACCGCCTCGATATAAGCCTTCTCAGCGTCCTGATGGCGTCCTTCCGCCGCCAGTTCCTCCGCCCTGACTACCAGCTTATCGACCTTTTCCTGCAGCAGTTCCGGCGTCAGCTGACGCTCCCGCCGGAACTGCTGATCGAGCGTAGCCACCTTCCGGTAGAGCCTCCGGAACCTTTCCCGCAGACGCTCCAGATAAGGCACGATCGAGGACCACATCCTCCTGGCCTTCTCCTGGGCTGCCCGATCGACGCGCCGACGCATCAGTTCCTTCTTCTTCTCGGCCTCGCGCTCGCTCGGCAACGACTCGGTGTCGATCAGCGTCAACTGCGGCAGCTTACGTCCGATGATATAACCCAAGGCGACCGCACTCAAGACGATGATCAGGAAAAAGATGCCGTAATAGAACATAGGTTCAGGCCCGGGAGGCGTCCGCCGCCACCTCGAGCATCCTGACGAACTCCGCCGCCTTGAGCGCCGCGCCGCCGACCAGCACACCCTGGATAACCGGAGAGGCGATGAAATCCTTGACGTTCCCGGAATCGACGGAACCGCCGTAAATCACGGCACACTGCCGCTCCACCACGTCCTCGGGATAGAGCTCGCGCAGCGTCTCGTTTATCAGGTAGTGCATGGACGCGGCGTCATCCGGCTGGACCGCCGTGCCGGTACCGATCACCCAACGCGGCTCGTAGGCTATGATCAGGCGCTGGTTGCCGACCGGCCGGATATCCTCAAGGGCGGCCCGCACCTGACCGATCACCACCGCATCGCGCCGTCCCGCCTCCCGCTCCTCGAAGGTCTCGCCGACGCAGAGTACGGGATTGATGTCGTGTCTCATCAGGGCCGCCACCTTGTGGCGCACCATCTCGTCGGTCTCGCTCAGGTATTGCCGCCTCTCGGAATGGCCGACGATGCAATAACGGCAACCCCGCTCCTTGAGCGTCACCGGCGAGACCTCGCCGGTGAAGGCGCCGCGGTCCTCCCAGAAGACGTCCTGGGCGCCGAGTTCGATCGGCGTGCCATGTATCGCCTCGCTGACCTCGTTGAGCGACACGTGCGAAGGGCAGAGAACGACTTTCAATTCCGATACCTCGGCACCCTGACCGGCCCACAGGCGGACCACTTCCTTGGCCAGGCTCATGCTCTCAGCCTCATTGAGCTGCATCTTCCAGTTAGCGATGGCGAATATCTCCATAGTCTCAGGTTAACAGTTTAGCGTGATCGAGAAGTGGCTTGTCGTCGTCGCAGGGACCGATCGCCGCCAGGGTCAGCCGGTCCTTCCTGATTATAGCACCGGCGACCCGCCTTACGGCCTCGGCGGACACGGCATCCAGCCGCCGTAACCGCTCTTCCGGCGTCTCCAACCGGCCCTGGAGCAGCTCCTGCCGGGCGTACCAATCGGCCAGATGGCTGGAATCCTCGAGATGCAGGGCCATCTTACCCCGGGCGTATTCCTTGGCCCGCCGCAGTTCCCCGGCGGCCACGCCCTTATCCCTGATACGGGCCAGCTCCCTCATGATGATGCGCAGAGCATCATCCAATCGGTCTTTGGCCAGTCCGGCCTGAACGACCAGGCTGCCGGTATCCTGATAGGCCGAAACCGAGGAGCGGATGTGATAACAGAGCCCCTCCCGCTCCCGGACCTTGATGAACAGACGGGAACTCATATTGCCGCCCAGTATCGTATTGAGCAGCATCAGCGCCGGCCGACGGCGGTCGGTCAACGAGAACGCCGGGAAACCCAGCGCCAGCTGGACCTGTTCGGTCTCCCGCCGCTCCAGGTTGAGTCGCGACCCCCGGGATCCGGCCGGACGGAAAGGACGGAAACCGCCCGTCCGGCGGGCCTTCCGCCTCTTGCCGAAGCTCGACTCGAGCCGCCGGATCGCCTCAGTGCCGTCGAACCGGCCGGCCAGGGCCACCACGGTGCGTTGCGGTATGTAATACCGGCTGCGGTACGCCGACAGGTCCTGACGGCTCATGGCCCGCATGCTCTCCACGCTGCCGCCGATGCGCCAGCCGAGCGTCGAACCGCGATACAGGCCCTCTTCGAACAGGTCGCCGATCAGCATCAGGGGATTGTCCTGATACATGCGGATCTCCTCGATGATCACCTCGCGCTCCGATTCCAGGTCGGCCTTGCGGAAAAGCGAATGGAACAACATGTCCTCCAGCATGTCCACGGCCAAGGTCAGGCGGTCAGCCCGCAACTTGATGTAATAACCGGTATAGTCCTTGCCGGTGAAGGCGTTGTAGTCGGCGCCGACCGAATCCAGTTCACGTGAGATGGCCGTGGTGTTAGGTCGGCGAGAGGTGCCCTTGAACATCAGATGTTCGATGTAATGCGAGGCGCCATGGGTCCGCCGCGCCTCATAACGCGAACCGACCTCAAAAAGAACGAGCAGGGTCACGGCCTCGGTTCCCCCGCTCGGCACGAACAGCGCCCGCATCCCGTTGGACATCTTGAGTTTCCGGCAGACGGACATAATCAGAACTGGCGATGGCCCCGATCGGCGCTCAGATACCGACCTTCTCGGCGAGCATCGGCCCGAGGTCGTCTATCGGCACCCGCTCCTGCTCCATGGTATCGCGGTCGCGGACCGTCACTTTCCGGTCCTGTGGCGTGTCGAAATCGACCGTGATGCAGTACGGCGTACCGATCTCATCCTGACGCCGGTAGCGTCGGCCGATGGAACCGGTGTCGTCGTACTGGACTGAATGTCGTCCGGCTAGGCTGTCGCGGATCTCCCGGGCCAGGGCCGCCAACGGCTCTTTTTTCGAGAGCGGCAGTATCGCCGCCTTGACCGGAGCCAGGGCCGGATGGAGCCGCAGGACCGTTTCCACCTCCTTGACCGACTCGGTAGTGGTCGTCCGGCCGCCTTCGATCTCCTCGTAGGCGTCGAGTAGGAAAGTCAACACCGCCCGGTCGGTGCCCAAGGCCGGTTCCACTACGTAGGGCACGTAACTCTCGCCGGTGACCGGATCGCGATAACTCAGGTCCTTGCCGCTGAGCGCGGCGTGCTGCTTCAGGTCGAAATCGGTCCGGTTGGCACAACCCCAGAGTTCGGCCCAGCCCCAAGGGAAGCGGTATTCCAGGTCGACCGTGCGCTTGGAGTAATGCGACAGCTCCTCCTTGTCGTGCTCCTGGAAACGGAGATTCTCTTCCTTGACGCCGAGGGAGACGAACCAATCCATCATGAAGCCCTTCCAGAATTCGAACCATTCCTCGTCGGTGCCCGGCTTGACGAAATACTCCATCTCCATCTGCTCGAACTCGCGGGTGCGGAAGATGAAATTGCCGGGCGTGATCTCGTTACGGAAGGACTTGCCCATCTGGGCGATACCGAAAGGCACCCTCAGCCGCGAGGTCTGCAGCACGTTGGCGAAGTTGACGAATATCCCCTGGGCCGTCTCCGGACGCAGATAAGTCGCCGCAGCCTCGTCTTCGACCGGCCCCATGAAGGTCTTGAACATCAGGTTGAACTGGCGGACGTCGGTAAGCTCGCCGCCGCACTCCGGACAGCGGACCTCCTTGATGTCCTTGGGTCGTTCCTTCAGTCCGGGCATACCGGCCGATTCTCCCTCCAGCAGATGATCGGCCCGGAACCGCTTACGGCACCCCTTGCAGTCGACCAGGGGGTCGGTGAAGCCCTGCAGATGCCCCGAAGCCTCCCAGGTCTTGGGATGCATGATGATCGCCGAATCGATACCGACGACGTCGTCGCGCCGCTCCACGACCGACTTCCACCAGGCCTGTTTGACGTTCATCTTGAGCAGCGCCCCAAGCGGTCCGTAGTCGTAGGTCGAGCCGACGCCGCCGTAGATCTCGGAACCGGGATACAAAAAACCGCGCCTCTTGGCCAGAGCGACGATCTTCTCCATCAGTTCCGGGCGGGTTTCGATGTCGGCCATACGACGCTAACGGTCAGCTTAAAAGACGGTACCATAAGGCGGCGTCCGCGACAAGGATGTTCGAACAGACCGGACAAAAGGAAAGACCCCGCAGCCAAGTACCGCGGCCGCGGGGTCAATTCTATTCAAGTCGTGGGGGGGGGCGGAGCGCCACGCTCGGGCATTATTACCCGGCTTGGGTTTGGTGGGCGCTCCGCCCGAAGGTGAAGTCAGTCTGCGGTCGGCACGGGCCCATCCGGAGCCCACGAGTGCCTGTACTCCGCAGTCCGGTCGGCGGCCATAACGCCGTCGGCAGGCCCGATCAGGCACAGAGTATGACTCATACTCTGCGGCCTCCGGGCGGCCGATCTCCGGCGGACCGCCGTATCTGGCGCGGGATGTCCCGCAGACTGACTTCTGGATGAGGCTTGAGCCAGACGGTCGTGCCGTCGATGCCTGACCTGGACGTCAAGCTCGCTCAGCGAGCCCTCGTCAACGGGCCGCACCGCCCCGGTCGACCCAAGGCCCTCACCTCTTCCGATTTTCCCCATTCCCGGAAAACGTCCTGGAGACGGAGCTCAGGGTAGCCGGTCAAGGCGCCCGAGCGTGGCGCTTCCATGGGATACCTCCAGTCGTGACCGGCGGTAACCGATATCGGCGCCTGCCTGCAGGATGCGGACCGCTGTCCGTCCCCGCAAGGCGAGTCCCCCTCCATGACGCTTCCCGGGAAGCGTGTTTAATGAACGAGTCCGGCGAAAAATGTGTCGCCGTGACTTTCTGCTCCCGGAAAGAGGGCTGGAGACGGGACCGAGGGTGACCGTTATGTGGTTCCCCGGTGTGGCGCTTCCATGGGATACCTCCAGTCGAGACCGGTGGTAACCGATGTCGGCGCCGCCCCGTGACCCGCGGACTGAAGCCCTGGATCACGGGGTAGACCCCCCTCCATTCCTCTGGCCGGGACAGGTTGTACCGAACGATGACCTGGTACCATACCATACCTTCCTATTTTTGTCAATGGTCACTGACAAATAGTGATTAAATCCGACCAGTTGAGCTTAAAATTAGAAACAGGTACGTCAAAAGACCCCGACATAACCGTCGAGGTCTTCGTAATTATACTTACGGGACGTGGTCCGATCCGTGCCCGGCTCCGTCGCCGACCAGTATCAGATAGTCATGATCTCCTTCTCCTTCTCCTCTCCCATTTCCCTGATCTTCTGATTCCATTCCCCTACCCGCTTGTCCAGATCCTCCAGGCTCTTGTACTTCTCGTCCTCCCCGATGAGTTTCTCCTTCTCCGCCTCGACGATCTCCGACTTGATCTCGTCCCTGACCTTACGGATACCGATCCGGGCGTGTTCCAACTTATCGCCCAGGACCTTGAGCAGGTCCTTGCGGCCCTCTTCGGTCAGCGGGGGCAGCGATATCCGGATGACCTGTCCGGCGACATTGGGAGTCAGGCCGATATTGGCTTCGAGTATGGCCCTCTCGATATCCTTGACGACACTCTTGTCCCAGGACTCGATGGTTATCGTCCGGGCGTCAGGCGTGGTGATGGAAGCCAATCCGACCAGGGGGGTCCTGGCGCCATAGGCTTCGACCTGGATACCCTCGACCAGCGCCGGATTGGCCCGTCCGGTCCGCAATTGGGCCATCTCGGCCTTAAGGAACTCGATCACCTTCTCGAACTCCGTCCGGTACGGCGTGATGAAATCTTCTGCCATAGGAATCTTATTTCTTGAATCGCGTCACCCCCATATAGACGGTCGATGGGTTGAGGCTGTCGACCAGCAGGAAGGTGGCGGCGCGGGAGGAGGGCAGCTTCTTCGGCACCCAATTGACGCCGCCGTTCTGTGAGCGATAGAAGGTCGTCGCCGTCCCGTAATAGATGTTGTTGACGTCCTTGGGATCCACGGTCACCGAATAGATCGCGGTCGATCCCGGCGTGGTCAGCAATTCGATGGATTCCCACTCGTCGCCGCCATTGGTCGAGCGCAGCAGTCCGTACTTGGAAGCGAAAATCACGGTGTTGGGATCGGACACGCCGAGAACCATGTCCATGAATTCCATCGAGCCGCTGAAGCTGCGATAGACCTCGCTCAGGTCCTGCCAATTGGCCCCGCCGTCGTCGGTGCGCCAGATGCCGGTGTTCTTGGTGGCCACGTAGAGGCGGCGGCTCTCCACGGCGTTCATCAGGATGCGCATCACCGGACTCTTCATCGTTACCACGTTAGCCCAGGACTCACCGGCATCCGTGCTCTTGAGCACGTCGCCAGCGTCGTTGGCGGTCCAGACGATATTCGGATTGAAATGGTCGACCACCACCGCCACCATCTTCTTCTCCGGACGCGGATCGAGATAGGTCGTGGTCCAGGAGCGGGCGCAGTCCCGGCTCTTCATGACCTTGTTCTCGGTGGTGACATAGATGTCGCACTTGTCCTTGGGGTTCACGGTTACGGAAGCGATCCGGCCGCGGTTGAGTTGTGCCGGCTGTGACCAGGACTCTCCGGCGTCATGGCTGTAGAACAGGCCGTTCTCGGAGGTGCCCATGTACAGCGCACGGGCGTCAGCCGGATCCTGGACGATCGTGGCCGCATTGGTGTTGCTGAAATTCCTGGCCTCGCCGCCGACGGTCAGGACCGCCGTCTTCTGCTGCCAGGTCTCGCCCCGATCGCCGGACTTGAACAGACCGCCGTCGGCCATGGTGCTGGTGCCGCCGGTCGAGAAACTGACGCACCCTACTCCCAGCAGCAACAGGCTGCCCAGGAGAACCGTCAAATATTTGCCTGATCCCATGTTCCTGAAGATTATGACTTATCGGTTGTCGCCAGCCGGATGCGGGTCGCGGCCGGATGGTTCCAATTTACCACGCCGTCACCGGCCTTCAAAGAGGTAGGGCCAGCGCCAGATGTTCCAGCACGGCCCGTGGCCCGACATTGGACCGCACTCTGGAACGGGCCGTCTCCAGGGACTCCAGCGCGCTCAGCACCCTGTCCGTACCCAGTTCCCGACCCCACGCCTCGACCTCGTCGCGCACGTCCACATGGACGACGTCGTCGCGCCGCCCCTGGCCGATCAATAGCGTGTCCCGCAGCAGTTCAGCCATCAGATCCATCACCTGACCGGCGCGGGCGGCAGTCTCGATGAAGGTGGCGCGGTTCGGCAACAGCCCGTCGAGAGCGCGCCATCGCTCGGCCGTGTCCTGCCGGTGCAGACCCAGGATCCGGCGGCGCATCTTACGCATATCCTCCAAGGTTTCCGCGTCCTCGACGAACCGGAAGGCACGTCCCGGGCAGCCGTCGGCCAGCCGGGAGAAGAGCTGCGCCTCGGGCTCGTTCACACCCCGCTCCCGCAGGGCATCGCGTATCCTCGAGGCGGCCACCCGGCCGAAACTGATTACCTGACAACGCGACCTGATGGTCGGCATCACGTTCTCCGCCGAGGTGGCGACGAGCAGGAGCAGTGTCTTGGGGTGAGGTTCCTCCAGGGTCTTGAGCAGCGCATTGGCCGCTTCCTGGTTCAGGGCCTCGGCTTCGGCGATGATGCAGACCTTCCAGCCGCCCATGAAGGCCCCCATGGCCAGCTTCTCACAGAGCGCCCGCACCTGACCGATGACGATCGCCTGATGGGGTTTGCCCGACTTGGCATCACATTCGCGCCTGATCAGGAAGAAATCGGGGTGGGTATCGAGGTGACCCCCGTGACCGAGCAGGTGCCGGGCGAAAATCCGGGCCAGAGTCGTCTTGCCGACATGTTCCGGTCCCACCAGGAGATAAGCATGGGCCAACCGATCCTTGTCCACGGCCGTCTGCAGGAAGTCCAGGATCCGGTCGTGCCCGATCACTCCCGACTCCCGAGCTTGGAAAATGTCCTTGGTTGAATTTCCGGTGTCCGTCATACGGCATCAAGTATATACCGCCCCAGACAAAGAATAAAGCATTTTACGCTGACCCTGAACTTAAGCATGATTTCGCTAAAGTTGGCTAAATAAAATGAGCCGTGAGCTGCCTGAAACCCTTGACAAAAGCTTCATTCTATGCTATAGTGATTAGTCCTTTTAAAGTGAAGTTTGGAGTTTCACCGCAACCATCAACGGAATCCGGAGGATCAAGAGATGAATCACCTGCAGGCATTCGCTTTCACGCTCGACGATGTCGGGCTGGCCCTGACGGTCATCGAGAACTGGGAGAACCACCAAGGGGACGACGGATGTCACGCGGGTTTCTACGGAACCAGGCATGACGGCGTCTACCGCGGCACCCTCCCCATGCTCAGCGACCGCGAGGTCGAGGACGTCTTCGGTGTCGAGGACGAGATGATCGCCCACCTCGACGCCTGCCGCGCCATCGCGCGCGGGGAGTACGACGACGAGGGCGACGACGAGCTCGGTCTCTACGACGACGACGGCTACGACGACTTCTTCGTCACCGAGGAGGGTGTCACCGTGCCGTGCGACTGGATCGACGGCGACGACTACGACGGTGAGGCGGTCTACGACGAGATGGAGTGGCGCGACAAGCTGTACGCCTACTGCGACGACGCGCCGGCCGGTCAGTCGGGAGTCGACGGGTCGACCGACACCCCCGGCGCCCAGGCGCTCGAGAACGCCCCCAGCCGGGTCGGCAGCCGGCGGCTGGCCGTGATCACGGACACCGACGCCCTCATGCTCCGCCGGACCGAGGCCGACCAGTCCTGGAAGCGCATGACCCGTCAGGTCTGCCAGTTCCTGCGCCACCGCCGCCACACGCCGCACTTCGACTAGACGAGACTCCTCTCCTCCTCCTCCTGCCCCCGATTCGGCATCTGCCGGGTCGGGGGCACCTTTTTTATTTATCCGGGGGCTGCCTGACAAATCATGCGGTAGCTGGTGTCGATATCCTGATTGCTGGCGAGAAAATAAGGCTGGAACAGAAAAAGTGTCGGTCACTTGACACTTTTTTAAGTATCCTCTATGGTCCCCCATGACCCGCGGGTTCCTTCATAACTCAACTATCTCATCCTGTATGCGGCACGCGAAGACATTCGCCATCGCGGCGGCGGTCCTGTGCGTCATCGGGGTCTCGGCCGTCGCGGTCACCGCCAAGGAGCGACCCCTTATGATTCCCATTGCCGAGACGATTGACGACCTGATCCGCCACCTCGATCATTCACTGCGCCAGGAACTGGAGCTCGGTTGCGTCAAGAAAGACGGTCAGGGACGGCTCCGCTTCTGTGGTTTCTCAAAAGAGAAGGTGAAGGAACTGCACGCCGAGACGGCCCAGAGGATCGACATCCAGAAAGCCCGGCCGGCGGAAAGCCGGATAAAGGCCCAAGAGAGGATCCGGCGCTTCCGGGCAAAAGACGGTCTGAGACTGGACTACCGTTCGACTAATCCGAATCCCTATGCCGACGACGATGACGAGAGACTCATCGAGAGCTACCAGGACGACGACGGTATCGAATACTGGATCGATCCCCGGAACGATACTCTTGTCCAGATGGGTCCGGTGGCGGGTCCTTATCCGAAGACACACCAGACTGGACCGGATATCCGCCTTTCCGTGCATGAACTCCGTGATTTGGCGCTGGCGCAGATAGCCCGTGAACTGCCCGATTTCCGGAACCTGATGAGTTCGCTGCACCCCCTCGAGGACAACCGGAACCGGGAGGTCTATTTCTTCCGCTGGGAAGACCACCGGGAACCGCTCGAGGAGTCCCGCGTCGCCCCGTTCGTCCAGGTGGGCATCATGGCCGACGGTACGGTGGTGACCTTCACTAATACACTCGGTCTCTAACCGCCTTGACTATGACGAAAGCGCTAAGGCTATTCGCCTGCTCGGGGGCGTTCATGACCGTACTCATGCTGGCCTGGCCCGGTACGGCCGGAGCGACCGAAATATACGCCAACGGCGGCCGGTATTTCTCCGCCTACGGACCAGGTCAGTACTGGCACTACGATTGGGGCGAGGGTTACTGCGGCAAGTACGGCGCCTGGTGTTCACCGCGTCATTTCCAATGGACCTACAACAACCCTTACGGCAACTATCCGGTGAATCACGCTCGCTGGAGCATCCAGCCGGTCGGCTACTATTCGCAGGCTTACGCCTTCATCCCCCGCCGTAACGCCACCACGCGCAACGCGCCCTACACCGTGAGTTATGGTTATGTCTCCACCAACACCTCCTACGTCGACCAGTACGTCTATTACGACCAGTGGGTACCGTTGGCCTGGGGACAGAGGCTGTACCGCATCAGCAGCGTCGCCCTCAATGACCTGACTTTCGAATCGGGATGGAGAAGGATCGCCTTCGATGAAATCAAAATAGAAAACTGAAGACGGCTATCGTCGGCGTGACGGGAACCGTCCCGATACGGAAGGATGCGCCACGCTGCCTAGCATCACGACGCAAAAAACCGGCCAATGGTTGTGGGAGAGGCCGGTTTTTTGTGTTCATCCTTCAGGTAGACTCCGCCCGACGCCCCCTGAATAATTGGCTCATCGGGGACGGCGGACTGCCGCCCGGAAACGGTCGCCTCGGTCGAACTCGTTGCGGAACAGGCCGAAGCTGGCGCAGGCCGGCGAAAGCAGTACGACATCGCCGCGCTCGGCGTGTCTCCGGGCCTCGCGGACCGCTTCGGACATGGAACCGGCGCTGTAGGTCGGCACCGAAACGCCGGCCCGCTCCAGGGCCTCCTCCATCTTGGGCGTGGCCGAACCGCGGAACAGTATAAGATGCTTGACCGTCCGCCCGACCTCGCCAGACCAATCGTCGAAACGCAGTTCCTTGTCGGCGCCGCCGGCGATCAGGATGATCCGTCTCTTCCGGCCGGTGCCGTAAGCCCGAAGCGCCGCCACGCAGGCCTCCGGCATGGTGGCAGTGGTGTCATTGACGTATAGGACTCCCCGATGGCGCCTCAATATCTCCAGCCGATCCGGAACACCGCGGAACGACCTGATCGCTGCCCGCATCGTCGGAATCGGGATGCCCAGATGATGGGCCGCCGCACAGGCCGCCAGGACGTTGCTGACGTTATGGCTGCCGGGCAGCGGCAGCCCGGAAACCGGCATCACCCGGCGCCTCACGCCCCGATCCCGGATGACGATATGGCCCCGGTCCAGATAACAGCCGTCGCCGGAGCGGACCCGGCTGCCGAACCAGAAACGCCGTCCGGCGGGCTTCCGGCGACCGCGCCCCTGAGCCGCGATCTTACGGACCCTCGCGTCATCGGCATTGAACACGCCGATGTCCTGCCGCCGCTGATAGGCGACGATCGTCGCCTTGGCCCGGGCATAATCATCGAGGTCACGATACCGGTTCAGATGATCCTCCATGATATTGGTGAGAACGCCGATGTGAGGACTCAGACGATGCGGCACCAGACCCTCAAGTTGCCAGGAAGAGAGTTCCAGAACCACTGGCGGCGGTACGTCCTGACCGGCCGCGGCCAGCAGACCATCCAGGTGATCGAAGGGTGAGATCCTGATGTTGCCGCCGATGACCGTCCGGGAATCGTGCCGTCGGACCATCGCGCCGAGCAGGGCAGTGGTGGTGCTCTTGCCTTTAGTGCCGGTCACGGCGGTTATCGGAAAGGGACAGAGCCGGAAAAAGAGGCTAATGTCGGTCTCGACGGCGATCTTCCGTCGACGGGCCAGACGCAGCAGTTCGTGCTCGCGCGGCACCGCCGGATTACGGACGACCATATCGGCACCGGAAAAATCCGCCGGTTCATGGCGGCCCAACACGTATCTTGGCTTGTACACGATCCCTTTCCGGCCGCGTCGCCGCCGGGCGTACTCCTTCTCCAGCGCCTCCACGGATCCGGCCAGGGCGTGCCGATCGCGCAGGTCGGTGACGGTGAGACGCGCGCCGTGACGCAACAGCCAGCGGGCGACACCGAGCCCACCTCCCAACGTGCCCAATCCCATGACGGTGACCCGCCGGCCCCGGAACCAAGTGGGGTGTAGCATATCAGCCGTGATGATGGCCCATGTGTGTCCCGTGTTCGGCGAACTCGCGGCGGGCCAGACGCACCTGTAACATGGCCCAGAAGACCTGCTTCCACATCCGGACATACTGCCGGAAACCGCGCCAGATGCCGACCTTCTGCATCTTGCGCACGATGGTCAGGCCTGGCAGGACAGTGAACCCGTAGGGCAGACGGTTGATGCGGCAGAAATAGTTCAGGGCCGATTCCACCTTGAAACCCTCCAGGTACTTGTCGGGGATCAGGTCGAAAATCTCCCGTCGGATAGCCCTCTCTCCACCCACCAGGGGCAGGAACATCGCCACCCTCGTCCAGAAAGGACCCCGATCCCTCAGTCCCACGTTCATGTATCGCCGACCGGTGATGACCGGTTCCAGCACCTGACGCGCGTGTTCCGCGGTCAGGCCCTTCAGGTCGGCATCGAAGAAACAGACCACCGGAGCGTCCGTGTGGGCCACCCCGTGCCCCATGGCCGCGCCCTTACCGTGCTTCACCGGGAACTGCGGGACCAAGGTGGCGCCGGCCCGATGGGCTTCCCGGGCCGTCCCGTCGGTCGACCCGTCACTCACCACGATGACGTCCTCGAAAAGTCCGGAAGCGATCAGCGTCCGGACGACCTCCCCGATGGTCTTCTCCTCGTTGTAGGCCGGCACCACGGCGGCCGCGGTCAGCTTATCCATGGGTCATGACGCCTGCCGCTCTCAGGAACGGAGCGACAGTTCATAAAGCACTTCTTCGGCCCGACGCAAGGAATTCTTGGCCTGATCGAACTTGGTGCGCAGATAACCGCTCAGGTCCATCATGAGCAATTGACCGACGATCTCCTGGACAACCTCCTTGACCGCCCGGACACCCTCCATGTCCCGTTCCGTGGCCAGCCTGACCTGACGACGCTGAAGCTCGCCGGTCAGATCGGCCAGCGCGGCCAGATAGGTATCGAATCTGACACCCGGCTCGCCGATATCCCCGACCGCCCCTTTCTCCAGAAAATCCTGAAAGAGCCTAGCCTCGACGAATTCCTCGAGTCCGGCCCGGTAAGCGCCTTCATGGACGAGGTTCGGCAACTCTTCCGCCGCCTGACGGACCTCACCCAACCTGACCCGGGCCTGACCCAACAGGTCGGCTGCGGCCGCACGATCGTCCCGATGCAGCGCGAAAATGGCCCGCTTCGAAAGATTGCGCGCCTCGTCGGCCTGAGAGATGACCTGACGACGGGCCTGTGCATACCCGCTGTTGGCCTGATGCAGTCCGTTGAAGAAAGCCTGGTCGGCCATAGGCACTTCAGGAAACGACGTTCAGCCTCGCGTAAAGCTCGGCGATGAGCCTGTCCCGCGCCTCCCGGTCGGGTTCGGCGGCCCTGATGCGGGCCTTCTGCATCCGGATATGCTTGCGCAGACCGCGCGGCACCCGAGACGTTTTACCTTTTTTCCGGCCCATAAGTCGATGATTACCAGGAAAGTATCCGATATCCGCGGCCTAAAGGCAAGTCAGGCGGCTCTGACCCGCGGTGTACCAAAGAAAAATCCGCACCCGAAGGGTGCGGAGAGTGTCAGACGCATTCCCTGAACGTATCCTCTGCCGGCAGGTACTCCATGAGTTCCGCCTTGAGATCGCCGTTCCGGAAGTGCCTGACCAGACCGAAGGTCAGACGGTCATCCGGCACAATCAGCGGCCGGACCGCGAAGATGCGGAACAGGCCGGCCAGCACCAGGAAGACGCAGAAGATGGCGATCGGGATCTTGAAGTCGGACATGGTGACCGACCAGTCGCCCCATTCCTCCCGCGGGAAGCTGGTGAAGAGGAAGGTAGCCATCGCCGCAACCGCCGCGATGAAGCCGGCGATCTTGGTCATCTGGCGCCGCATGGGCACCTCACCGGTCTTCAGGAAATGGAGGAGGCAGCGCCAGAAGAGTTCCAGCCAACGCAGGCGGTTCCAGCGGAGATCGATCTGCCGCTCCACCAAGCGGAACTTCTTGACCCAGGTACCGCAGTTGATGTACGTCCCGCCCTCACTGGATTCACGCCGCCAGTTGTGCGAATGGGCCGCGATGACCACCCGGGCGTCCTGGCGCTGTTCCAGCAGTCTCTTGGCGAAACGGTCCACCGGATTCCTGGTGGCGGTCGACAGGACCGTCCGGAAGAGCCGGCGGATACTGGTCTTGCGCCGGAGATCCCAGAAGGAGAAGAGCAGGCTGTGGAAATAGCTCCAGACCAGGACCAGGGCGGCATAGAGACCCCAGCCCCAGCGGTGTTTGAGCGCGTTGTTCCACAAGTCGCTTTCCCGGCGGGTCCGACCGACCAAATGGTTGCGTAGCTTGAGTCGGTTGACCAGCTTGACCGTCATGTAGGAACCGTAGGACATGTTGAGCACCGGACGGCGCAGCCGGGCACCGAACCTCCTGGTGATGAAGATCTGCTTCGGATCCACGCCGTTGTGCGGTTCGGCATCCTGGCCATGCAGGTACAGCACGTCACGATGCAGCTCCTCGTAGTCCTGCTCATGACCGATGAACCGGATACGTCGGGCTGCCACCTTGTCCTCACCGACCAGGCGACGAATCAGCTCCTGCCTTACCGCCGGCCACTCCAATGTCAGGTCGTGGTTACCGATGAAGAAATCGATATGACGCCCCGGCCGGCCGACGAAAGCGGCCAAGGCGTCGAAGAATGCCGGATGACCGCCGATGATCCGCCGCATCTCGTCCACCGCCGCGTCCTCGTAAGGCGCCGGTTCGAACTTGCCCTCCCGATTGGGAACGGCCAGGGGATCGAAAGTGTCGCCCAACAGCCGCAGCCGGAGGGAAACGCATTCCCGGAAACGTTCCTCGACCAGGTCGAGGAAGCGGGCGAACTCCCTGTCGAAATGGAAATCCTCCAGCGGATTGTCGGTCTCCACCATCTCGAGCGGCGGGTTGACGGCACCGCGAAGGCCGCGGACGAACCGCCGGAGCCGCTTGAACCAGGAGAGCCTCTTCGGGACGCGGATGGTCCGGCCCTCGGAAAGGTGCAGGTCGCCCACGACCACATGCACTTCATCGCAACAGGTCTCCTCACCGGCCCCCACACCGGAGAGCCCGAACTCAGACTTTTCCGGTGTTCCCATGTCACTACCTCCTGATATTTAAGGAACGGATGGACTCGATCATGAAAGGGATGACCTTCGGCCATCAAGACACCATAGCCGAAAAAACGGGCCCTGTCAAAGGTCCCGCCCCTTATATGACACGTACGCGACAGACTTCACCGCATCAGCAGATCCAGATAAAGCGCCGCCGTGCGGTCGGCGATCGTGCCCCAATCATATTCCCAAGAGACCCATTTCCGGGCCCGCTCACCGCGCTCCCGGACGATCTCGGGATGGTTCAGCAGGGCGGTCAGTCTCTCAGCCAGATCGTCCGGATCGGCGTTATGGAAGGTCAGGCCGCTGTGGTCGATCGACTCCAGGTTCTCCGGGATATCCGAGACCAGGACACAACGGCCATAGGACATCGCCTCCAGGATCGACACGGACAGCCCCTCGGCCTCCGAAGGATGGACGTACAGGTAGGCATTGGCGTAAAGCTGCGCCAGGGACTCGCCGGACTGGAACCCGGTGAAGACGACCGATGAATTGCCGCGGCTCAAGTCGCGCAGGTAGGCGGCGTATTCCCCGGTCCCGAACCCGGCCGCTCCGGCTATCACCAGCTTCTTGTCGGTCTTGAGACGACCGTAGGCTTCAATCAGATGGTGGATGCCCTTCTGACGGACCAGCCGGGCCACGGTCAGGATATAACCGTCCGGTTCGAGGGACCACTCCTTAAGCCGGTCCCGGCCCGGATGAACCGACCGCACCGTGGCTCCGTTCGGTATATAGGTCGGTTCGCTGCCGTAATGTTCCCGACAGTATCCCTGGATCGAGCGGGAGACGGCGATAGTGGCGTGCGGATACCTGAGCGCGGTCCATTCGGCGAAACGGAGGTAGGCCCGGGCCAGCGGACCCCATTTCTGATGGAAGCGGTCGATGCTGTGGAAGGTGACCACTACCCGAGACCGCGGTTTGAACAGCCGCGGTATCCAGGCCAGGGTGGACGGTCCGATACCGTGGTAATGGATGATGTCGACCTTCTTGAACAGGACCGAGAGGCTTGAGAGGAGGGTGTGGGTCAGGGTGTCGAGACTCTTGGTCGGGATGGAAGGCATACGCTGGAGCCGGATACCCCGGCATTCGGACTTCCTGGTGTGCGTATGGCGCGGCCGGACGTAAGCCAGGACGTCAAGACCGGCCTGGACCAGACGGGAGGCCAGCTCCTCGACGTGCCGCTCCACGCCGCCCGAATCCTTTCGGACCGGCAGACCCTTGAGGCCGATCATGGCTACGGTGAATCTCTTGGAGATTCCGGTCGACATGAGACCAGTCTAGCACGGACCGACCGGTGCCGCGACCCGGTCCGACTTGAACAAACGTCCCGACCATGGGACGATCGTCCTGCGGCCCTAGGGCCCCTATCGCGACAGGCCAAGGGAGAAAAAAGATGATGACAAGGCCTTGCGCCACCCTCGCCGCCCTTTTCTTTTTCGTATCATTGCCGACGACACCGCTCCGGGCCCAGGATGTCTGTGTCGATCCCGCTGAGGACGCGCACGCCCGGCTGCTCGAACGCATCGCCGAAGCCAAGGATCGGCTCAAGGACGAGCCGATCGGCACGACCCGATTGGGCGGACAGTACGCCGTGCTGGCCCTCTGGGACCCGGCGGCCGATGACGGTATCGACCTGGTCAGGGTCCGTGGCGGCATCTCCCGTACCGCCGGGTTCGAAGTGACCCTGATCCGACGCAACGGCGTCAACTCCGAATACCGCATCCTGGAACCTGCGGGGTGGGTCGTCCTGGCCATCAAGACCAACGTCCACCATCCCTGGAACCGACGCCGGACCCTGCCGGTGATCTATGTCCCCTATTCGACCGGCCTGCATTCGCCGCAGCTGGTGCGTGACGGCCGCGCTTACCTGCTCGACCTGCTCGACTCGGCCGCGGACCGGCTGGACGAGCTCCGGGTGTTGTCGGCCTCTCAGGAGGATACCGCCGTCTCCGCGGTGCCATCGGTTCGCGTCCTGCTGACCATACTGCTCATCGAGCACATCACGCCGTCCGAACTCGAGAGGCAGGGAGTCGCCGCGGTAGTGGAACGGGTCCTGGTGACCCTGGCACTCAACCGCGGTGACACCTACGGCTACGCCATGTCCTACGCCGGCGCCCGCGGTCTGGCCCAGTTCATCCCGGGCACCTACCGCTCCATCCGCCGTCGCTATCCCCGGGCCCGGCTGCGCCGCGACTTCACCTCCGGCATGATGGACCATGGCAATGCCGTGATGGCCCAGTACTGCCTGGTCGACTGGATCCTGCGCATGCTGCCCGACGAGACGCTCGAGGAACTGATGCGGGCCGACCGCGAGGAGGATCTCGGTGCCTTCATCGCCGCCGCCTACAATGCCGGCGAGGTCGCCGCCTATCGGGCCCTGGCCCGGGATCCGGAACGCTGGACCGAGGAAGGATACGGACTGCCGCGCGAGACCCGCCGCTATGTCCGGACATTCCGGACGGTTTACCGCCATCTGTTCCCTGGCTCAGAACGAAACCCCGACCGTTGAGGCCGGGGTTTTTCATATGCTAGATTCCGCCGCTCAATCCTTCCGGAAGATCGCTTCAGCCAGCTCGTGGGATCCTGTGGTGTGCCTGGCCAAGGCCTCCAGTTTGATGCAGGCGATCTGTTTGGCGATACTGGTGCGTATTTCTTCCTGGACACCGGCCTCGTAGAACTTGTCGGCTGCCTGGTCGAGATAATAGACCTGCCGAGCCATGAGCGACATCATCCGTTTGGCTTCCTCGTCGGACGGATCGATCAGCAGTTCTTCCCAGTTGTCGCGGAAGATGGCCTTTTCGGCGATCTGCGGATCCACGCCCTTCCAGTGGAGCATCAGACCCTTCTCGGTATAGTGGGCCGTGACCCCGTCAGCGATATTGAAGGGGCGGCCCTCCTGGATGGCCGCAGCGGCATCCTGCGAGATGTCCACCGGACCTTCGATGGGCAGGATCTTCGGCGCCTCGATCTTGAGGGAGAGTCCGCGCGTGAGTCGGGCCGTCTCTTGGGTCGCCGTGTCCAGGTCGACCTTGGCCCACATGTCACTGTCAGAACCCGCCAATTCACGGAGCCGCCGCACCTTCTCTGCGATATCGCCCGCCAGGAACCGGTATTCGGGAAGATGGGACAGGCCGCCCTGCTCGAATTTGGTGAGACCGGTCTGTTCGTTGGCGATATCCCGGATGAGACGCGCGGCCTCCTGACGCTGTTCCGGGTTCAGTCCCTGGTCCTGCAAGATCGTCAGGAAATCTTTCCTGACTCCTATGCGCTCCGCGGCCACATCCAGTTTCAGGAACCTGGAATGGACGTCAACGACCCGACCGGTAGCCGGATCGTAATCGAACAGCATCCTGGTCTTATTGAAGATGTCCTGCTTGGTACTATCGATAATCGCCCGGGCCGCCTCGCGGGCCTGCTCGCTCCCGGAATCGACCGCGACCTGTCCGCCCGCGCCGCCCAGCACATGAACATCGTCATGTTGGACGCTGAAAGCGTACTTCTCGAGTTGGTCTCGACCGACTCCTGCCTCCCTGAATTTGGTCACATAATCGGTCAGTTTCTCGGACCTGACCAGATCAGCGCCTTTGGTCGCCCAATTGTTGATGACGCCGTAATCCTGCCGGATGGAATCCCGGAGCTCCCGGGCACCGAGAGAATTGCCCAGGCCGCGCCGTTGCAGGCGCTCCAAGATCTCTTCCTGCTGATAGATCTTGCTGAGCTGGTGCTCAAAAGCGGCGGCATCGGGCCGGGCCAAAAGGGTATCGGCGTCGACCTGAAGCTGCTTGCTCTCGGCGAAGTGTCCGACCAGAGCGTCCATCTTGAATTTGGGCGGCGGACCCTCGATGCGGACGGAACGCAGCAGCCCGTTCCGGCTGTACTGGAGATCAGCGCCCCACTTGGCGCCGCCTTCACTAAAATTGAACTCCGTCGGTCGGTGGAAGACCTTGTGTTCGATACCCTCCAGTTCGACCCTAAATCCGCCGGCGCCGTCGTCTTTGACGAAGACGTACTGCTCCTGATCGGCCGGATCGAAACCGGTCAGACGCCACTCGCTGGTCCGCGAGAGCATCCCGTTGTCGCGGGCGATCTTGGCGCAGAGGTTGGTGGCCCACCGCTCCTGCCGAGGCGTCAGATGTTCCGGATCCCAGGGACGCTTGGCGGTGTCCCAACCGAACCGTTCCGGATCAGCGACGACCTGCCGCCTGATGACGTGCGTCAGGCCCTCCCGCTTGCTGACCCGGGCCGCTTCCAGCACCTGCTCGGCTTTGGCTGAGGCGTCGCCCTCGAATCCCCGCTCTATCAGGCCTGCTTTATAATCGGCCGCGAAACTGTCAGCGGGAGTCTGGGCGATCTCCGCTTCGACGAGCTTCAGGTCGCCGGCCTCATCGACGTCGACCAGCTGCTCGGTCTCCAGGGTCCCCGCCATCGGCGCCGGCGCCTGATCGACCGGTGGCACCTTCTCGAGCGCCGCCGCCTGGACGCCGACTGCGGCCTCACCACCGCCGCCGACGTACCCGTAAAGCGAGGTTATCCCCTTGGCCAGAGCGCCGGAACCGACGAAGACACCAATCGCCGCCGCCGCTCCCTTCATGATCTTGTCGTTCTTCTCGGTCTTCTGCCGCATCGTCTCGAAACGCTCGTCGGTCTCGGACATGAGCTGGGCCAACTTCCTCTCGACGCCCGCACCCGGCCCGGTCTCCCGCTCCTCCTTAAGCATCTCACCGAGCCGCGCCTTGAGCTTCTGGTACGACTCTATCTCGCCGAAACTCTTGCCGTCCATCATGGCCTGGGCCGAGATCTTCTCCATCCGCTGCATCACGTCCTCCCGGCTCATCTTGTCCAACTCCTCTTCGGTGAAACGACCAGCTGTCTTGTCAGCCACCATCTTCATGATGTCGTAGGAACCGACGGCGCCGCCGACACCGCCCAGGGCGCGCCTCATAGCCAGGGCCCCGATCGCCACCGTGGGACTGGCGAACACCGCGCCGCCGGCCACCAGACCGACGCTGATCAGGGTACGTACCGACGCCGCCCGGGCGACGAAACGCATGATCTTCGACTTGGGTTGATACCCCACCGCGTCAAAGACCTTGCCCAGATTCATCTCGCCCAGCTTCTTGTATCCGCGGTACGCGGCGTTCAGGACCTTGGCCAGCGCCGGCTTCTCCTGTTCCATGAACGTCCGCAGGTCCTCGAGCTGGCGCTCCTGTTCCAGAAGCATCCGCTCCACGTTCTCGCCGACATACTCGGCACGCAGCTCCTGATATCTCTCCTTGGCCTCCAGGATCTTGACCTTGAGGTCGTAGATGTTCACGTTGTCCCTCATCAGACGCAGCTTCCCGGTCAGGCCGGAGTACTTCTTCTGCTGGGTCTGCAGCCGGGCCCATTCGCGACCGGCCTCCTCCATCTGCTGTTTGCGCTCCAGCTGCTTCTTCTCCTTCTCGGCGATTTCCTTCCTCTTCTCGCGGTCCTGTTCGGCCCGCCTCTTCTCGGCCTCCTCATCGACGAACTCTTCCGGCTTGATTTCCGGCGCCTCCGGTACCTCACCTCCCAAAGCCTCTTCGATATCCCGACCGATCCGATCGACCGCCTCATCATGCTCCCGAGTCTCGGTAGCGGCCGTCTGGACTATCTCCTCCTTTTCGATCATCAGATCGTCGACGGGGATACCCTCGACCTCGCCCTCGCCGATCTTCTCCTCGACCTGCCTGGCGCCGCCCTCGATCACCTGAAAGCTGCGGGCCGCCTCCTCTTTCATGCGATCCGCCGCCTGCCCGCCCGATTCCGCGGTCTCCGGAGCGCCTTCTGCGCCGGCCTCGGATGGCGGTGGGATGATCTCTTTATGACTTTCGGATTGACTGGCCATAGCTAACGACGGATTACTTGTCTTCGTCCTCCTTTATCTCTTCGGTCAGCCTCTCAGCCTTGGCGACCTCGATACGACGCACCACTTCCTTGAGCAGCGCGTTCTGTCTCTGCTGCAGCTGCCGCATCTGAGCAAGGTATTCCTCATGGATCCGCGCCATCTCCCGGAGCAGCTCTTCAGTATCGACCGGCTGGATATCTTGTTTCGCCTTGGCGGCCATAACTCATTCCTGGACGGGAGGTTCGACCCCCGCCTCTGAAACCAATTCGTTCCTCAGCCGGTCCACCTCATGAGCCAGGAGGGCGCCGATATCGTCGACCCGGGTCATCAGGAAACCGAGCAGCTTCTCCGGATCGTCGGCCAGCTTTTCCGCTTCGACCGCATCTTCCTCGGAAAGCGAATCCATGATGCGCAGTATCACCCGCTTCTGGACGATGTCGGCCATCCGGTTGACCATGGCGACACGACGCTCTTCGGGAAGCGATTCCAGACCGAGCGCGGAAATGAGATTTTCAGTAAGATTTGTCTCTGCCATACGAGGCGTTATTAGCTTGATTCCTGCTTTAATTCTACCGGAATTTACGCAATCGGTCCAGTCCCGACTGAAGACCTGGCTCGCCCATCCGACCCGAAAGAAGAGAAAACCCCACCTCGCGGTGGGGTTTTCTCATGGTGGGTCGGCTGGGGCTCGAACCCAGGACCGTCAGCTTAAAAGGCTGCTGCTCTGCCGACTGAGCTACCGACCCGAGATGGAATTATGCAGACCCAAGATACCAGCCGCCGATGAAGCTGACAAGACCGGTACCTCACATCTCCCTGATTTCCCTCGCGAAATCGCCGTACCGGTCCTGCAACTGCTCAAGCAGACCTTTCCACGGATCGTCATCGTCCATTTCCTGATCTTCCCGCTTCTCTTCGAGCAGCTGCTCGGCCAATTCGTTCCAGGCCTCGCGTGAGAAGGCGCCGGCCTCGAAGGCGCGGCCTTTCAGTTCCTCATACAGTTCTCCGGCGTCATGACCGACTATCTCCATATGGTGAGGGTCCGAACAACTCGGATTTAGACGTGTCCGTTCTCAGCATATTATAGCTTAATCCACGTCTGACCGAAATAGCTAACAATGAAACCATTTTTTCACTTAATTTACAGCAAAAAGAGCTTGACAAAAACGTCCGGATATGCTATGATTATACCGAGTACTAAGTGAGTTCATCACCATATGGAAAGGAACCTGGGACAAGAACTGTTCGGTGACCTGGACCTCGAAGAGGATAAGGGTCGTACCGAACCCATCGCAGAAGACGAGATACAGACCACGGTCGGGGACCGCGCTCGGTCAAGACAGGCCAAACGGGCCAGCGAAGCGTCGGCTGCCGAGGCGGCGCGACCGGCCGAAGACGCTGCAGCAGATGAAATCGGTCCAGCCGGGACCGAAAGTCCTGTCACGACCGAAAAGCTCACTGAGCTGAAAGGTGACCCTGACGAGTCTACCAAACGTCGGATGGAGGCTGAGACCAAGGGCTGGCTCCAAGAAAAACAGGAGGAGGAGCGGGGGCGGGAGAGGCTGATCGAATCGATGGAGAAGGATTTCGCGCGCTGGTGGGACGATCAGGTCAAGATATATGACCAGGAGACGAAGCTCGGCATGGATACCCGTTCGGTCCACGGCGCGCCGACCCGCGAACGGATCAGTGACTTGATTGAGCTGTTCGCCCTCAAGGACGCCGATTTCCGCAAGGCCTGGGAGCGGCACCTGGACCGGCTGAAGGACAAACCCAGCGTCGAACAGACGATCAAGGATCCGGAAAAGGGTCCGCGGACCCTGGCGGAATACGCGGCAGAAGCCATGGCCGGACACCAAGGCAGCGCCTTTGACGCCTTCCTGGGCGCCAAATTCAGCGGCGAACAGGCGATGGAGCAGCTGTTCAAGCGGATGTCCAAGGACCTCGGCGTCGAAAAGAAGACCGGAAAACGGGCCGAGAGGGCCGAGGTCAGAGGCGACAAGAGGGCGATTGAGGTCCTGCAGAACGATACCGAGATGCTCCGCATGTTCCAGGAGGCCCGACGTAAGACTTGGGATCGCCCAGCCGAAGATTCGCTCCAGGACCGGCGCCAGTACGTGGAATGGTTCCTGGAGCAGGGTCTCGACGAGATGGCCGACAGCCTGATATCCTACGTCGGCGCCGACGAGGCGACCAAGGATCAGGTCGACGATCTCCGTAAACGGGTCCAGGAGTCCTACCGTAACCTGCTGGAGCAAGGACAGAACCCTGACGAACAGCAGGAATGGAAGAACCTGGTACTGGACGGCGGTGCCGAGATCCTGCGCGAAGAGATCATCCTGTCGGCCCGGCGCCAAGACGCGTCAACACGGAAGGATTCCGATGCCGCTGCCGGCGACTTCATCCGGCGGCTGCAGGAGGCCCTGAAGAAGCCGGCCGAACTGAAGAAGCTGCGCAAGAAGACCCCTCCGGCCCGCCGCGCCGCAGCCTGAACGACATACCCGAACGAAAGACATGACACGGCCCCTCCGGGGGCCGTGTCAGATTATAAGAAAAGCACCGGGGGAAGCCGGTGCTGATGAGATTTCAGGAAGCCGTGCCCAGAAGGGCGGCGTGACGCCGCTCCCGGTCCAGACGCAGCAACCGCGCCACCAGAGCCAAGTATACCCGAAGGTCGCGATGGTCGCCGGAGGGTCTCTCCGAGAGACGTTCCAGGACCAGGCGGTTCCACCGACCGGCCAGCCACTCGTCACGACAGGCCAGAAGGAGAAACTCCTGTCTGATGAGCTCCCCATCTACGGCCGTATCGTCCGCCAGGGCCTCAGCCACCATCTGCCGCGCCTCACCTTCGGACATCGCCGGAAGTCGGGGCAGGAACATCATGGCCTGAGCGAACACCTCTTCGAAGAGTCCGCGTCGGCCGGGGTCAGTACGGTCCAGCAGGCCGAGCACCGGGCGCAGGCAGGGCACCGTGCGGTGCAGCTTGCCGAGATACAATCGGTCCGAGACCGGAAAAGGCAGGATTTGACAACGCGACTCAAGGGACATCGCGCACCTCCGTTTGGGTACCGTATCTGTCAGGCACCCGAAACGGGGCCTAAACGTAATCTAAAGAACAGCTCAGGATACCATCGTTTCCCGACCGAGTCAAGATAAGCCCGGTCCGACCAAAAAAAAAGCGCCGGATAGGCGCTGTCGTCAATGAAGCCTGTCGGGGTCGGTCTCGACCCGGCCGCTCTTGGCCGCCTCCTCGAACTTCTTCATCGCTTCGTCGGCCTGCTGGCGCTGATATTCCTCGAAGGTCCGGACCGGATCGGCTGATGTCGCCCCCGGACGGTCGATACGCGACGTGACCGCCCTGAGTCGGGCCCCGGCCTCCTCCAGGCGGGAATTGGCCTCTTCCAGGGTCACGTTGGCCTCCTTCATCCGACGGTCGGCCTCGCGCAATCGGGCCGCGGAATCCCGGTATTCGGCGCCGGACCGGCGCATCTTGGCGTTGGCTTCACGGAGGACCCGGACGCTCCGGTTGAGCATCTCGAGCGAGGCGTTCATCTCCTCCCAGAAATTGACTGGAGCCGTCTCACCGTTGCCAGCGACCTCCTCCGACGACGACGCGTCATCCCGGCAGGCCCGGCGCCGGGCAGCCCGACGGTCCATGAAAGCCAGAAGGGCCAGGACGGCGAGCGCGAAAAGAATCAAGATGATCAGATAGATCCACCATGCCATGAATGTACTCCTTGAAAGGAACGTTCCTGGATCCGTATGCGTCTGACGGACAACAATACACTATCGGCCGGTCGGCCGCTGATGTCAAGACTGCCGGCTCCGACCGTTCAGGCTTCGTCAATGGCGCTACGTGCTTCGACGATATCCGCCAGACGGCTCTCAGCGTCCTTCATCTTCTTCTGATAGAGACCGATCCGGCCCTGCAGTTCCTGGTTCTCCTCACCCAACTCCTTGTTCTGTTCTTCCAGCTGACGTATCTCCGCCTGATAGAACCTGATCTGGCCCCGGGCCTCAATGATCTCGTTCATCTTGTCCCGTTTCTCCTGGTCGCCTTGCTCCTTCTCCAATGAGCGTTGTTCGACCCATTCCTGGATATCCTGTTTCAGCTCATCCGGACTCTTCTCGGACTTGGCCCATTGGCGCAACTCTTCCTCGCCTCCGGCCTCGGCGAAAATCGCCTTGTTGGAGAAGGTGATCTGCTGATCGACCTGAGTGGTCCGGTCGCCGCCGGCGGCATATTCCTCGCTCCTCAGTCCCTCGATCAACAACAGGAACCGGTCGACCGCCTTCTCGTGCTCGATACCCTTGTCGGCGATAGTAGTCAGTATCTCAGCCTTGATGTTATTGACCCGGTCCGGATCGGTCAGGTCGTCCTCCGGGATCAGTCCGGCCTCTTTCATGTCCTCGAAAGCCGCTTCCATCACCCCATGGTCGGCCGTACCGTAATTGAACACCAGCTCCGACGGGATATAGCCGTCTTCCGTACCCCGGGCCCCGGTCGGCACGGCGCCGGCCTCATTCTTCAGTTCGGCGAGCGCCTTCTTGTATTTGGCGATCTCAGCCTCACCGCCCTGGACCTGCACGGTGAACTCGTCGCCGCCATAACGATAGACCTTGGCGTCGACAGCTGCCCGGCCGACCGCCTCCTCCATCAGGCTGGCTGCCAGTTTCAGGGCGTTATCACCGACATCGGTCCCGCCTCGCTGATCGAAATACTTGAGGAAACCCATGTCAATGAAGACCGTCGAGGTCTCCTGACCGTCCTCGATCGATTTCTCCAAATCCTCATAATGCACGCCCCTCTCCAATAGACCGGTGCCGGCGTCCCGCCGGGCCACTTCGATCTGATATTCCAGTTTGGCCTTCTCCGCCCGGAACTCGTCCCCGGCCGCCTCGGCCTCTTTCCAGGCCTTCTCCGTTTCATCCAGGACACGTTGCCCGACGGTCTTTTCAGGTACCCGAGCCAGCTTCTTCTCCGCCGCCGACACTTCGGCGGCCTCAGCCACGGCCGGAGCCTCGACCCGTTCCGCTTTCTGCGCTTCGGCCAGCTGTTTGAGCCGGATTTCCTTGACCCGACCGTTGATGATGGCACCCTTGCGATCCTGGATCTCCGCCTCTTGAGTGAGCTTGTTGCGGGCCGATTCCAGGGCCAGTTCACGGGATTCTTCGTCGCTCAATTCGCTGAACCGCTCCAGGGTCTTCTTCACGTCGACCTCACCAGTGGCCTCGTCGACCACACTGAGCTTGGTGTCCCGGAACATCTTGGCCATGTAGTTCTTGTAGAAGGCCTCTGTACCTGCAACGCCGTCCCGCTGTAGCTTGTTCTTGACCCGATCGACCCGGGCACTGAACTTGCTGACGTCAAGATCGTAATTGGCGCCCTTCTTGAGGACCTCCATCAGTTCGCGATTGGCGTCGTCCTCATCCTTGATCCGGTAGGCCGGATCGATCTCCTTCTGGACGTCATTGACCATCTCCACCACGTCGGCCATGTCCAGTCGGGTAGCCACCAGTGGTGCCGGTTCGCCCACGCCGGGCACCCGCGGTTCCTGCCGCTCGATCGTCGCCATCAGTTCGTTCAGCTTGTCGTCGTCGATGTTGTCGAAGCTGACCGCAAACTCGTTACCGCTGAACCGGAACATCTCATAGCTTCCACCATCCTCGCCTAGGGCCTCCCGGACCTTCTGCTCGATGATATGGGCCGTCTCGGTAAGGGCGGCGTCCCCGGCGGCATGACCGCCGCCTTCCTTATTGAACCGATCGAGCTCACCCATGTTGATGAAGACCATCCGACGGTTCTCGTGGTCCGGATGGAGCTTCAACTCACCCTCCTTGAACTCCAATACCTTGGGTCGTTCCACATTACCCTGATCGTCGTGCTGTTCCTCGAAGAGCTCCCGAGTCTCGCGGCCGAACCGCTTGAACTTGAAGGCGCCGGCGTTGTCGTGCTCGTTCAGGAAAAGCTCCTGACGCAACTTGGCCAGCTCCAGCTGCTGGGCGGCGTCCGGGTCTCCGGCCTGGACGGCCTGATCCCACTTGACCACCTCCGCCTGATGATGTTTCAGCTCTTCGGCGCCCAGCATGCCGAAATCACCCCTACCTCCTCCGGTCTCCCGACTTTCGGTCTGGGCACTGCCCATTTTCTCTTCGTCGGCCACAGTCATATCGCTTTTAGGATAATTTAGGGTCGGCTTCAGTATCCGATTTTACGTCTGAAGTGTCAAAAAGACCGCCGCTCCTAGGAGATGCGGCGGACGATGTGCTTCTTGGCCCGCTCGACCATGCTTTGACGCCGGTCCGGGTAGGCTTCATCCAGCGCCTGGATGAGCCGTTGAGCCTCGGGTTCGGTGAGACTCTCCAGCATCCCGTGCTTCAATCCGGGACGGCCCAGGATGCGGCGGGCCGCGGACAGCATCAGGTCGGGATCGGTACAACGGTACGAGGAATAGATTATCCCCACCAACCGATCCAATGTCTCCTGAAGGACCGGCGCGTCGGCTGAATCGTCTTTTACCTTATCCTTGATCATGTCCTTTCCTTATGGTCCGGATGATAACCTCACGGAACCTGAGGGCGGTTTAATGAACCGCCCATGTTAGCACGGGCCGGGCTGCCTGTCAATCCGGCCGCCGCAGTGACTCAATCCGGCCGTGCCGCCGCCAATATCATCTCGGCTACACGCCGCTCGGCCTCCTGCTTCATCACCCGACTCACCTTGTCGGCCAGTGTCCGCAAACGATCCCGGTCCCTGATGAGCCGGCGGACCGCCTGGCCGAACTCCTGCGGCGTCAGCCCCGACTCGTCCAGGTAGGCCACGCCGCCCTGATCGGCGAAATGACGGGCGTTCTCCTCCTGATGGGTGCCGGGCAGGGGGATGATCAGCGCCGGCTTACCCAACGCGGCGATCTCGGAAAGGGTGCCCATACCGGCCCGCGAGACCACCAGATCCGCCGCCTCGTAAGCGTCGGCCATCTCTTCCCCCAGGAGCTCGAAGGCGTGGTATCCCGGGGCGGCAGCGGCCGCTTCCTTGCCCCGGCCGGTCAGATGGATGACCTGCGCCACGCCGCCGACGGTATCCAGGGACGCCTTCAGCAGATCGTTGAGTGAGGCCGAACCGCCGCCGCCTCCCAGCACCAGGACGGTCGGTCGCGACGGGTCGAGTCCGAACCGATGAATCGCCCGGTCACGCTCCCCGCGCCGGACAGCCGGCCGCACCGGATTGCCGGTCCAGACGGTCTTGGCCTGGCCGAAATCGACCAACGATTTCTCGAAGGCCACGGATATCGAAGCGGCGAAGGGGGCGGAAAGCCGGTTGGCCAGACCAGGACGGTAATCCTGCTGATGGACGTGGACTGGGATGCGCCTGAGCCAGGCGGCCCAGACCGCCGGCACGGCTACGAAACCCCCGGCGCTCACCACCACATCGGGTCTCAGCCGGCCGAGCAGCCGCCAGGCATCACAGGTCCCGGCCAGGACCAGGAAGGGGTCGCTCAGGTTCCTCCAGGACAGGTAGCGGCGAAGCTTGCCGGAACGGATGGCGTGGAAAGCGATGCCCTGACCCTCCACGATCCCCTTCTCCGGACCCCCGGACGTACCGACCCAGGAAAACCGCGCCCCCCGGTCCTTCAGGTACTGGGCGACGGCCAAGAGCGGTGTCACTGGACCCAGGGTCCCGCCGCCGGCGAATAGGATGTGCGGCGCTTCACGACCCATATCAGATCCGACGGACGGTCCGGGTAGCGGACTGCCTCGATATGTTGACTACCACTCCCATGGCCCCCAAAAGGACAGCCAGGGCCGTACCTCCGTAACTGACGAACGGCAGGGGCAGGCCGGTCACCGGCAATATGCCGACCATCGACCCTATATTGAAGACCGTCTGGAAGAATACCCAACCGATGATTCCGACGGCGACCAGCCGGCCGAACGTGTCCGGGGCGTTCTTGGCGATGGTCAATCCGCGCCAGACAAAGGCCATGATGACCATGATCGCCGCCAGGGTGAAGATGAATCCCAATTCCTCCGCCAGCACGGCGAAGATCGAATCACCGACGACCTCAGGCAAGTAGAGGTATTTCTGACGGGAGTGGCCCAGACCGACCCCGAAGAGCCCGCCCGAACCTATAGCCAGGAAAGCCTGGTTGATGTGATAACCGATGCCCTGGGGATCGAGTTCCGGATGCAGGAAGGTGGTCAGACGGGCGGCCCGATAGGGCGCGGTCTTGACCAGGATGCCGATGGACAACAAACCGCCGGCGACCAGGCCGGCCACGTGCCTCCAGGGAGCGCCGGCCAGGAAATAGATCAGGAAAGAGGCGGCGATGATGACGGACAGCGAACCGAGATCCGGCTGGGCCATGATCAGCGCCGCCAGCAACCCGATGACGGCCAGGAAGGGCCAGAGGCTCCCGTCGACCTCGCCTTCACGGTCGCGCTGCCGTTCGAAGAGCGTCGCCAGGAAGAACACCGTGGAGAGTTTGGCCATTTCGGCCGGCTGGAAGGAGAGGCCGGCCAGGCTGATCCAGCTTTTTGACGTGCCCCACTCGGCACTGAGCCCCGGCACGAAGACCAGAAGCAGCGCCGTCACCGCTATCACGAAGAGAACCTTGGACCAGCGCCGCCAGAGCCGGTAATCGATACGCGAGGCCAACAGAAAAAGCACCAGGCCCGGCAACAACCCGTAGAGCACCTGGTGCTTGAGATACCAATAGGAATCGCCGAATTTCTGATAGGCCACCGGACCGGAAGCCGAAGTCAGGACCACCAGACCCAGCAGGATCAGGACGCCGAGGAGTATCGTGAAAGTCAGATCGGGTTTCTTTTGGCGCATGGCTGACGGGGGCGTCGGCCGGGTCCGCCCGGCGATCACTTACGGCCGCCCGTCTTCCGTCCGGCCGATTTCCTCGGCTGTCTCAGGGCGGCATCCAACACCTCTTTCATCTCCTTCACGAAGACGAACTTGAGGGATTCACGGATCTCTTCCGGAACGTCGACCAGGTCCTTGCGGTTATCCTCCGGCAACAGGACCTTCTTCAACCCGGCGCGGTGGGCGGCCAGGACCTTCTCCTTGATGCCGCCGATCTCCAATACCCGTCCGCGCAACGTGATCTCTCCGGTCATGCCGACGGTCCGGTCGACCTGGCGACCCGACAGTATGGAGACCAGCGCCGTGGCCATGGCGATACCGGCTGAAGGTCCGTCCTTGGGTATGGCGCCGGCCGGGACGTGGATATGGATATCGCTGTCCTTGGGAAAATCACCCTTCACCCTGAGCCCGTCGGTCAGGCTGCGGGCGAAGGAGTGGGCGGCCCGGGCCGATTCGCGCATCACGTCACCCAGATGGCCGGTCAGGATCAGTTCGCCCTTGCCGGGCATCCGGGTCGCCTCGATCTGGATGATCTCGCCGCCGCTCTCGGTCCAGGCCAGTCCGGTGACCACGCCCACGGAATCGTGTTCTTCGGCCAGCAGATGACTGAACTTGTGGGGGCCGAGATACCTCTCGATCTCCTTGAGACCGACCTTCCGTCCGACCTTGCCGCCGCCGGCGACCTTCTTGGCGATCTTACGGCAGACCGACGAGAGTGACCGCTCCAGGTTGCGCACTCCGGCTTCCCGCGTATAGAACCGGATGATCTCACGGATCGCCTGGTCGGTAAACCGGCACTGGCCGTCGGTCAGCCCGTTGTCCTTCAGCACCTTGGGTATCAGGTGGTCCTTGGCGATATGGAGTTTCTCTTCCTCGGTATAGCCGGGGAACTCGATCACCTCCATCCGATCGCGGAGCGCCGGCGGGACCGTATCCAGCACGTTGGCCGTGGTGATGAACATGGTATCCGACAGGTCGAACGGTACCTCGAGATAATGGTCGGAGAAGGCGTTGTTCTGCTCCGGGTCAAGGGCTTCGAGCAGCGCCGCCGAAGGGTCACCCCGGAAATCGGCTCCGACCTTGTCGATCTCGTCGAGCATGAACACCGGATTGCTGGTCTTGACCGTGGCGATGCCCTGGATGATGCGGCCGGGCAGGGCCCCTACATAGGTGCGGCGGTGTCCGCGTATCTCGGCCTCGTCCCGGATGCCCCCCAGACTGATCCGATGGAACTTACGTCCCAGCGACCGGGCGATCGACTTGCCGATGGAGGTCTTACCGGTGCCCGGCGGCCCGACGAAACAGAGAATCGGTCCTCGGATCTTGCCGACCAGTTTCTGTACCGCCAAATACTCGGTGACCCGCTCCTTGGGCTTGTCCAGTCCGTAATGGTCCTCGTCGAGAATCCTTTTGGCTTCCTTGATGTCGATCTCCGACCGGTCCTTCACCGACCAAGGCAGATCACACAGCCATTCCAGATAGGTCCTGATATAGGAGATCTCTGGACTGAAGGACGGCATGCCCTGCAGGCGCCCGTATTCCTTGAGCGCCTTCTCCTTGACCTCGGGCGGCATCTGGGCCTGTTCGATCCTCTCCTTGATGTCGTCGGCCTCGGCCTTGGTGCCGAGGTTCTCCAGTTCCTTCTCGATCGATTTCATCTGCTCCCGCAGGAACATCTCCCGCTGCATCTTATCCAACTCCTTCCCGGTCTCGGCCTGGATCTTCGAGGCTATCTGCAGCACCTTGACCTGACGGTTCAGCGCCTGACCGACCCGGTCGAGTTTCTCCTCGATGGTGGCCGCCTCCAGGATGGCCTGCTTCTCGGCGACCTTCATGTCGACGTTGGCGCCGATCAGGTCACCGAGCATCCAGGGATCGGTCACGTTCAGGATCACCAGCAGCACGTCGAAGGGCACGTTGGCTCCCATGTTGACGATCCGCCGGAACTGATTGAGCACGCTGTACATCAATGCCTCGATCCGTTCGGTCTTCTTGACCGACGGCGGCGGGAACGGCTCCACCGATGCGTTGATGAACGGTTCGGCGACGACGAAATCCTTGACCCGGACCCGGAACAGCCCTTCCACCAGGACGCGGACCGTGTCGTCCTTCTGCTTGACCAGTTCCCGGACCTTGACCAGGGTCCCGACGTCATGCAGGTCCGACCGTTCCGGACTGTCCGAATCCTCGTCGCGCTGGGCCACCATCACCAGGGTGCGGTTCCGCCGCATCGCCTCCTCCAGGGCCCGGACCGAGATCTGACGCTTGACGATGATGGGCAGGGCGATATGCGGAAAGACCACGGTGTCGCGCAACGGGATGAGCGGCGCCTCCTTGGAGGACTTGCCGCCGAAGAATTCCCGTGAGATTTCGTTGTCCTTGTTCTGCATGATGGCTGGATTAATTCATCGGTAGTGACGTCTTCAGGAGAAGAAGCCGATGTCAATGAGGGCCGCGATGAGACCGACGACCGCAGTCACGGCGGTGATGATCCAGAAGCGCATGACGATCTTCGGCTCCGGCCAGCCGATGGCCTCGAGATGATGATGGATCGGCGCCGAACGGAACACCTTCTTGCCGCGCAGCTTCTTGGAGCTCACCTGGATGATCACCGACAGGGACTCCAGCACCAGGACGAAGCCGATGATCGGCAGGAGCAGCGCCATGTTGGTGAGCATGGCCACGACCCCCAAAGTCACGCCGAGGGACATCGCTCCGGTGTCGCCCATGAAGAAACGTGCCGGGTTGATGTTGAACCACAGGAAAGCCAGAAGCGCCCCGACGATGACCCCGCAGAAGGCGGCCAGGTCCACCCGACCCTGAAGGAAGGCTATCGCCCCGTAGCTGGCGAAACAGGACAGCAGGACGCCGCCGGCCAGCCCGTCCAGACCGTCGGTCTCATTGACCGAGAAGGCCGTGGCCACGATGACCAGGATGAACGCCGGGATATACCACCAGCCGATGTTGAAATTGCCGACGAACGGCACCCGCAACAGGTCCCAATCCAGCTTATAATAGAACCAGAGGGCGCCGACGGCAGCGATCAGCGTATAGACGATCAGGCGGTGCCGCATCTTCAGGCCGCCGCCGTTCGGACCGATCCGTTTGACGTTGTAGTAGTCGTCGAGCAGGCCGACCAGCGCCGAGGCGACTAACGCGCCGAGCGGCAGGAGCGTCTGTTGACGCGACAGGAAATTGAACACGGAGAAGAATCCCCCGCCACCGAGCATCTCCCCGTAATAGAAAAACAGGGCCAGGAGCAGGACGGTCAGCCACACCAGTATGCCGCCCATGGTCGGGGTCCCGGCCTTGCCTTTGTGCAGCTTGTAGAAGATGGGGGCCGCTCCACCATCCCTGATCTGCTTGCCCAGCCGGTACTTGTACAGGACATGGGTCAGGGCCGGCGTCCAGAGGAAGGCCGTCAGGAAGGACAGCGACGTCAGGAAGAAGATCTTGATTATGGAGAGGAGTTCCATCGACGATAAGGTCAGAGGCCGCCTATCACGCCGGCCAAAGCCGCCTGGCCAGGATCCGATCAGCTGTTCAGCAGCACTGCCGCGCCGCCGCCTATCGCCAGGACGATCTCCAGGCAGACGGTCGCCCCGAGGATCATCAAGCCGTAGAGCGGCTGCTTCCTTGAAAGTATACCCGACAACAGCCCGTTGATTAATAGCGTCAGCAGACCGAGCAGCGGAAAGACGAAAATCATCCACCAGACGCCGACCCAGTCCACCCCGAGGGCGGCCGTATAGTGCAGGCGCAGGAAATCCAGGCGTCCGGTCCGGGGCAGGATGAAGGAGAAGATCGCGATCCAGTGGAAGGCCAGAATCGCCAAAGCGACGGCCGCCATGATCCTGGACGGACGGTCCTTGAGGCCGAAACGCTGACGCCATCTCTGCAGTGTCCCTGACATAGTCCCTTACGGCTGGCACGGTACCACTTGAAGGGGCCGGAGGCAAGGTCGCCCGATGGGTACCATGAGCCTGACCGGCCCGGTCGTCCACAGTGCAAGACCGGCTGAAAATATGGTAAAATGAATATACCTATTATGTTGGACGACAAACTCCTCAAGGATATCCTCCTGGAGACCGGCACCTTCAACAAGGAGGGTGTCGCCGCCCTGGTCAAGGAGGCCAAGGAGCACGACGCCAAGATATCGCTCGAATCCTACCTGCTCAAGGTCAAGAAGATGCCTGAGGAGATGCTTTATCGCATCGCCGCACAGTACTATAAGCTGCCTTACGTCAACCTGCGCGACCAGCCGATCAGGCAGGACATCCTCTTCCTCATCCCCGAGCCGATCGCCCAGTCCCATAAGGTCATCGCCTTCGAGAAGACGCCCGAGGAGCTGCGCATCGCCACCATGGAGCCGACCGACCTCCAGACCTTCGAGTTCATCAAACGCAAGTCGAACCTCCGGGTCAAAGTCTATTACACCAATCCCGCCTCCTTCGACGCGGCGATCAAGCAGTACCGCCAGAGCCTGCGCGCCGAACTGGGCTCGCTTACCTCCATCCCCAAGAAGGGCGACAAGACCTCGGCCGAGGAGGAACAGGAGCTCTCCAAGCTGGCCGAGGACATCCCCATCGTCCGCGTGGTCGACTCGATCCTGGAACACGCCATCCTGGAAGGGGCTTCGGACATCCATATCGAGCCGGCCGAACTGGAAGTGGTCGTCCGTTTCCGCGTCGACGGCGTGCTCCGGCCGGTCATGACCTTCCCCAAGTTGGTGGCGCCCGGCATCGTGGCCCGCATCAAGATCCTCTCCGTGCTCAAGCTCGACGAGCACCGGCTGCCGCAGGACGGACGTTTCAAGATCGAGAACCCCAACTATAAATTCTCCGCCCGCGTCTCGGTCCTGCCGGTCTATGACGGCGAGAAGATCGTCATCCGCCTGCTGGCCGAGACGACCCGCGCCCTGACCCTGGACCAGCTCGGACTGAGCGAGGCTTCCAAGGAGATAGTCCAACGCAACATCGACAAGCCGCACGGGATCATCATGGTCACCGGACCGACCGGTTCCGGAAAGACGACCACGCTGTATTCAATCATGGGGATACTCAATACGCCGCAGGTGAACATCTCGACGATCGAGGACCCCATCGAGTACCGCATGCCCGGCATCAACCAGAGCCAGGTCAACCCGAAAATCGGCTTCACCTTCGCCGGCGGCCTGCGCGCCCTACTCCGTCAGGACCCGAACATCATCATGGTCGGCGAGATCCGCGACGAGGAGACGGCCGGTATCGCCGTCCAGGCCGCCATGACCGGCCACCTGGTGCTCGGCACCCTGCACACCAACGACGCCGCCACCACCCTGCCGCGTCTGTCCGACATGGACGTCCCACCGTTCCTCATCGCCTTCACCGCCAACATGATCGTGGCCCAGCGTCTGGTCCGCAAGGTCTGCCAGAACTGCGTCCGTTCCTACCGGCTGCAGAAACGCGCCCTGGACAACCTGCGGGAACAGGTCGATCTCGACACCATCTGGCAGACGCTGCAGCGGATCGGAGCGGTGACCAAGGACCAGACCGTCGAGGAGACGACCTTCTGGCGGGGCTCCGGCTGCTCACAGTGCAGCAACGAGGGCTACAAGGGCCGGATGGGTATCTATGAGGTGCTGGAAGTGACGCCGGATGTCGCTGAACTGATCAACCAGAACGCCGATGCCGACAAACTGGCCAAGAAGGCCATCGAGAACGGCATGGTCAAGCTCATCGAGGACGGATTCTTCAAGGCGGTCAAGGCGATGACCACCATCGAAGAGGTCTTACGCGTAACCAAGGACTGATGCCTAACCTCATCGAAAGGATCGACGAGTGGCTGCTGTACCATTCCCCGGTCAAGCTGACCGACAAGGTCTTCTTCACCGAGAACCTCCGCGTGATGATCCACGCCGGCCTTTCCATCTCCGAAGCGCTCAACACGCTGGCGTTACAGTCGGAATCGAAGACCTTCCGTAAGGTCATCATGTGCATCAAGGAGGATGTCGAGGGCGGTAAGCTGCTCTCTTCCGGCCTGGCCAAGTTCCCGGCGATCTTCCCCAACATCTTCGTCAGCATGGTCCAAATCGGCGAGATGTCCGGGACCATGGAGACGTCGCTCGACGAGCTGACTCAGCAGATGAAGAAAGACTACAAGCTGCGCTCCAAGGTGAAGGGGGCCATGACCTATCCGATCGTCATCCTACTGGCCATGCTCGGCATCACCACCGGCATGATCGTCTTCGTGCTGCCACGGCTGCTGGGGATATTCAAGGAGTTCGGCGAGGACATCCAGCTGCCGCTGGCCACGCGGCTGCTCATCGTGGTGAGCGATTTCGTGCAGAACAACGGACTGCTGGTGGCGGTGATGTTCGGCGTCCTGGTGGCCGGTATCGTCTCCTTCAGCCGGACCGATGTCGGCCGGCGCGTCTTCCATCTGGGGATCATCCGCAGCCCGATCATCGGTCCCATCGCCCGCAAGGTCAACCTGGCCCGCTTCTCACGGACCTTGGCCGGCCTGCTCAAGACCGACATCCCGATCGTCCAATCCCTCCAGGTCACCGCCGAGGTGGTCGGTAACGTGCACTACAAGACGGCCCTGATCGACGCCGGCGAGAAGATCAAGAAGGGCGGGACGATCGCCGACAGCCTGGGGGCCCACGGGAAGCTGTTCCAGCCGCTGGTGGTGCAGATGACGCTGGTCGGCGAACGTTCCGGCACGGTCGACGAGATGCTCGGCGACATCGCCGATTTCTTCGAGGCCCAGGTGGACAACACGCTGAACAGCATGTCCTCGATCATCGAACCGATACTCATCCTGCTCTTGGGCGGCATGGTCGGCGGCGTGGCCCTGGCGGTCATCCAGCCGATGTACACGCTCACCCAAGCCCTAGCCGAATCCTGACCTACGGAGCGACGCTCGGCTGACGGGCCGAGCGTCTTTCTTTCCTGCCTATGGACTCCCGACTGATGAGGACCTTCCGTAAACCGGACCGGACCGGGACCGTCCCGGCCGGCTTCAGCCTGCTCGAAGCGATTATCGCCATCACCCTGAGCGCCATGCTCCTGGGCATCTTCACCACGATGATCGTAGCCTCCTTCTTCCTGCGCCGCACCGAACACGACGTCCAGGCGATCGACTTCATCCAGGAGGAGCTCGACACCCTGCGCACCCTGCCCTTCACCGAACTGCTCAACCGGACCGACGGCCTCTTCCTGGGCATCCCCTTCACCCGGGGCGACTGGCAGGTCTATAACTATTCCGGCAACAACGCCCTGAGACTGGGCACGGCGACCGACGAGGAATTCATCGACGAGTCCGGTCTGGCCGTGCTGCCCGGCAACTACCGCGACAACTTCACTTTCACCGCCAAGATCCGGGCCCGGAGCACCTCGCCCGTCGGCTGGGGCGTCGGTCTGGCCTTCCGCTACCGTGACGCCGAGAACCACTACCGCTACCGCTTCACCGCCAACGGCATCGCCCTGGACAAGGTGGTCCAGGGAACGGTCACCACGATCTGGTCGCAGAGCGTCACCTACTCCACTGGCGTCTGGTATGAACTCGAAATCGACGCCGACAACGAAATCATCGCCTTGCTCAAGAACAGCCTGGTCCTGACTACCGAAGTCGACGACACCTTCACCGCCGGCGACCTGGCGCTGCTGGCCCTGGACGGGGCGATCGTCGATTTCGATGACGTCGCCGTGGTGACCCTGGCCGAAAGCGACTCCTGGAACTTCAACTCCGACCCGACCGGCGTGTTACCGGCCGAATGGCGCCGGTTCTCCATCTTCGACATGCCGGACGGTGACGGCACCCTGACCATCGAGGATTACCTGGGTCAGACCGACATGAAGAAGGCCACGGTGACGGTCACCTGGTCCGACCTGACCCGCACCCGGAGCGCCATGGAATCGACCATCATCACCGACTGAAGCTATGCCCGCTGAAGCTATGCCTGGAAGACCTGACATGAAAGGATGCGGACCGGACCGGCCACGACGCTACGGCCGGGGGGCCCGCGCCGTCTCGCTGATCGAGACGCTGGTGGTGATCGGCGTGGTCGCCATCATCATGCTGCTCTTCTCCCAGGTCTTCGCCTCAAGCACCGACCTCTACGCCAAACTGACCGCCCGCAACGACAACGAAACCAGTGCCATCCTGGCCAGCCGGGTCATCTCGGAAATGGCCCGCGGCGCCTCGCAGGTGCTCGAAACCAAGACGATCAACGGCACCGCCTACGCCTCGTCGGACGATCAGCTGGTACTGGAGATGCCGGCGATCAACTCCTCCTGGGAGATCATCGACGGGAGCTACGACTACATCGCCTTCTACCGCGACGGCACGGAACCGGAGAAGATCTTCTCCGACACGGAGGCAGCCACCGGGAGCTATCGGATCACCGGCCAGAAGCTGGTCGCCGACAACAACATCCAGATCGCTTTCCGCTACAACAACGCCGATATCACCGACGCCAGCCGCGTCTCGGTCTATATGGTCAACCAGCAGGTGACCCGGGGCGCCACGGTGACCACCCGGGCCTGGACCTCGATCTTCCTGCGTAACCGCTGAGGCCGATGATGACCGACCCCGCCATAACCCGGCACCGACCGGCCGGGGCCGCCCGACGACGCGGCCTAGCCCTGATTTCGGCCGCGGTGATGGTCACGGTGATCTTCGCCCTGGGGGTGAGCCTGATCAGCTACATGCTCTCCAGCCGCCGCGCCGCCAAATTCTTCGAGACCGACGTCAATACCCTGCAGTACGCCGAGGCTGGCATCCAGAAGGCGCTCTACTGCCTCAACGCCGAGAGCGGCGTCAACTGCGGCGGCACCTACGGCGACGACTACGCCGGCGAGACCAACGTGCCTTTCGGCGACGGCCAGTTCACCGTGACCCTGACCGGCAGCGGCAGCGACCGGCAGGTCACCTCCACCGGACGGAGCGCCGACGGCCAGAAAACCACCCTCAAGGTCGCCCTGATCAAGATGTCGGCGCCCTATCTCGATACCTATTTCGACTACGCCATGATGGTCACCAACTACCTGATCATCAACAACAATGCCGCCATCATCGACGGGCCGATCTACTCCGAGGTCAGCGTGGAATGCGGCGGCCAGGCCGATATCCGGCATGACGTGATTGTCGCCCTGCAAGACGGCCGGATCAACCAGTGCACCATCGCCGGAGACGGCTTTGCCGACCGCATCCAGCGGTCGACCGTGGCCGGCAACTGCTTCTACGACTACTCGCTGTACCTGAGCACCTGCGGCGGCTACGCCCTGTCCGGCCGGCCGACCCCGTCCCGGCAGGACCTGCCGACCTTCGATATCGCCTACTGGCGCCAACAGGCCGAGTCCGGAGGGATCATCGAGGGCAATTATTCCCCGACCGCCGGGGAACGGATGGGGCCGATCCGGATCAACGGCAACCTGACGCTGGGGAACGGCATCGACATCATCATGGACGGCCCGATCTGGGTGGTCGGCAACATCACGGCCGGAGAGAACGCCACGATCACCCTGGACGCCTCCTTCGGCCAGTACGGCTCGGTGCTGCTGGCCGACGCTCCCGGCCAGGAGAACTTCAAGGGTACGGTCAACCTGGACTCCAACGTGGCCATCAACGGGTCCGGGGAAGAGGGCAGCTGGGTCCTGGTCGTCTCGACCTCGAACATCAGCCCCTCCATCTACATCAAGAACAACGCCACCGGCGTGCTCTACTACGCCCTGGGCAGCGGTTATATCATGCTCGAACAGAACGCCGGGGCCACGGCCGTGGCCGGATCGGGCATCGTCATGGCCAACAATTCGGT
>LJNP01000013.1 GCA_001303185.1 Parcubacteria bacterium SG8_24 | reverse complement strand
GCTCGAACGACGTGAGGATAACGTGTGAGGCTCGGTGATCATCGACCGCCCCGACGGGGCGGTTTTCCGTCTCCTTGACGTCCGAAAAGGGGATGATAACCTATAGCACTGCCCTTTGGACAAAGGAGCCCGAAATGAAGACCATCAGGAGAACCGTCGTCCGGTACCGGTGTGTCGTCTGCAAGACCGATTACCATAAGGCGCGCGAGGCCCGCGAATGCGAGGCAAAACCGTGCGAAAAGAAGGTTTTCGGCCTCGGTGACCGGGTCTCGAACAAGAACCCGCGGACCTGCGACTTCGACAAGGAGTACACCTTCCAGGGCCGGATCATCGAGATCCGCGGACCGTTGCCGCCGGACGAGGAATACGAGATCAAATGGCTCGGCGGCAAGCGTCTCGATCGGCACGTATTCGCCTATATCGTCGAATACCGCTGTCCGATCTGCAAGACGATCAAGACCGCGATGTACTACGCCCCGGAACTCATCCTGCTCTCGAAAGCCCGGAAGAAAGCATCCCGGAAGAAGGCGGTCAAAAGGAAGGCGAAGAGACCGGCCCGGAAGAAGACCCAGCGTTCGGCTGGCCGGAAACGCGGGGCGGCCAAGAAATCCGTGAAGCGCCCAGCAAAACGGCCGGCCAGGACGACTAAGATGCAGCCCCGGCCTTCCTGGTCGAAGAAGCGGCCGAAGAAGGCGCGCGTCCGAAAGCGCGCCGATCGACGGACTCACTGCCGACAGGAAGACACCTGTACCTGCGGGTGTCGCGGCGGCCTCAGTCCGAACTGCCGCCAGGAAGATACCTGCACCTGCGGTTCCTGCCGCTGAATCTCACCGCTCCGTACCGGGGCGGTTTTTTCGCTGAATCAGGCACCGTGGATTGACCTAAACGCAAATTCATGCTACCGTGCGGGGTTCCTTAAAACAGAGGAGGCACCAGTGCAACAGAACCTGCCCTGGATTCTCGGAACGCTTGCGGCACTGCTCCACGGCACCGGCTACGTCCTCTACAATATCCAGACCAAACGCGGCCAGTCCCGCCCCAACATCGTCAGCTGGAGCATCTGGGCTTTCATGGCCGGGCTGAACGCGTTCTCCTTCGCCGAAATCAGCAGCCTGGCTCATGCCCTTCAGTACATGGTCGGGACCTTCGCGGCCACGATTACCTTCATCCTGAGTTTCTGGTGGGGCCGGTTCACCTGGCCCAGCCGGAAAGAGATCGCGGTGTTCTTCATCTGCGTCGTCGCCGTCTTCATCTGGTGGAGTCAGAAAGACGCCGGCCTGGCCAATCTCCTCGGCTGTACCGCATTCCTCATCTCTTTCCAGCCTACGTTCATGGGCGTCTACCGCGACCCGCACAAGGAGAAGCCGCTGGCCTGGAACGTCTGGTCGCTGGCCTTCGCGGTGAACCTGACCAACAACATCGTCTGCTGGCAAGGCGACGCGGTCTCGATTATCAATCCGGCCCTGCTGCTGGTCTGCCACTGGAGCATCGCTTCCCTCTCGAGGCCCGGCCGTAAACGAGGCTGTGCCACATGACAACCGCCTCTTTCACGGGGCGGTTTTTCCTTTTTCCGGCAAAAAAGGTAACATGGCGGCGGAACATGAAAGCTCCGGAAAACCCACAAGGAGGTTGCCGGATGGAACTGCTCTTTGCCACGACGAACCGCAATAAGGTCCTGAGCGTCGCCCGGGTGCTCTCCCGGTACGGCATCCGCGTAATACACGAACCACTGGACATCCCGGAGATCCAGCACCCCACGGCCGCCGGCGTGGCCCGCGAGAAGGCGCGTTACGCCTGCCAACGATTGGAACGGCCGGTGATGGTCATCGATTCTGCCTTCCACATCCCGCTGCTCAACGGCTTCCCAGGCACCAACGTCAAATGGGCGACGCAACAGATCGGCCTCGAGGGTTATCTGCGCCTCCTGTCGCCGTGGGACACGCCGCTGCTGCGGGCCGGCATCTTCGAGGACGCCCTGGCCTTCGCCGAACCTTCCGCCGACACCGTTAAGGCCTTCAACCGGAGGGTGTACGGCCATCTGGCCACCGAGGCGCGAGGCGATCCCGACCATCCTCAGGCGAAGTCGCCCCTGTGGCGGCTGTTCATCCCGTACCGCTGGACCAAGACCCTGGCCGAGATGAACGACGAGGAGCTCGACCGGCACCGCCGCGAGACCTCCGTAGAGAGACTCTACGACGAGTTCGCCCGCTGGTTCGTCTCGAAATGAACCCGCCACCAGGCGGCTTGACGCGCTGACCGTTCAGGTTATGATGAAGCTCCATACCATGGAAGCGCGCTGAGCCGACAGATACCGCCCTTCTCGGGCGGTTTTGTTGTGGTCCTGTCCGGCCGGCATGCTAGACTGGAGACATATGTGGCATGCCATCCTCGTCATCAGCCTGGCCCTGCTCGTGGGCGCCGTAGTCATACTCGCCGTCGTCCTGACGTTCCTGCTGCCCGTCATCCAGGGCGCGCCCTTCGTGGCTTCGGACCTGAAAAAAGTGGGAAAGATGATCGAACTGGCCGGTCTCCGGCCCGGGGAGCGGTTGGCCGACCTCGGTTCGGGCGACGGCCGGATCGTCCTGGCGGCGGCAGCGAACGGTCACCCGGCCTGCGGCTTCGAGATCAACCCGGTCCTCGTCTGGTGGTCGCGATGCCGGGCCCGGAGGCGGGGACTCGACGGCCGCGCTCACTTCCTCTGTAGCAGCTTCTGGAAGGAGGATCTGGCCGGCTTCGACGCCATCAGTGTGTTCGGGATCGACCACATGATGCCGCGGCTCCGCCGGAAACTGGAGCGCGAACTCAAACCCGGTACGCGGGTCATCTCGAACGGTTTCTCGATACCGGGGTGGGAACCGGTACGCCGGGACGGACAGGTCTTCCTCTATATCATGGGGAACCATTGCTGAATGACCGGCAAAATCGTATCATTAGGGCTGGATCATTAATTTGTTCAAGGAAGGAGAACTTATGACCGACGCACAAATTCTTCAGGTCTTCGGGATAATCTACCTGGCTATGGGTATCGGCATGGCCGTGCGCCCCCGCTATGCCAAGGACCTGTTCGGCGACATGTTCCGGAGCACCTCATTCATGTGGCTCTTCGGCATCGTGGGGACGGTCATCGGTTTCCTCATCCTGTCCTCACGCGACATCTCCGTCGACGGCTGGTCAATCCTGGTCACCGTAATCGGATTCATCGCCCTGGTAAAAGGCCTCATCGGCCTGGCCTTCCCGCAGCTGTTCGAGAGGCTCGGGAGATACTTCGTCTCCTCGAAACCGATCCTGGCCCTGGCCATGTGGCTGATCCTTCTCGGCGGCGCCGTCATGACCTACCTGGGTTTCTTCGTTATCTGATCGGCTGACGGAGCGACATGAAAACCCTGAGACCGTTCGCTAGAGCGGTCTTTTTCGTATATACTCAGTGTCAGAATTCAATAATCGGTTTCCTATGTCACGGATAAGAGAAAAGGTCGGCTCATTGGGCCTGGCCATAATCCTGCCGGTCCTAGTCCTGTTGGGGCCCGGTTGCCCCATACCGCCGCCAGAACCCCCGCCCGGCGATATCACCATCGACCTGCCCGAACACACCAGCGGCGGACCTGACGCGGATATCGGCACCGGAGATTTCGAAAGGACGGACCGCAACTGGGACGATGACAACGAGATCGCGGAAGCCGGGGTCACGGACCCCAATCCCACTAACATGCGCTGCCGGGGCGCCGACTACCTGCCGGTCGAAATGGGCGGCGTCGAGACGGAGGTCTGGATGTTCAAAGATGGGGAGTGCTATCCCAAAGACCAGTTCACTGTCAGATGCCCGGAAGGATACTGCAACTGCATGGCCGACCACTGGCACGACACGCTCATCTCACTCTCCGGCAAGGTGAGATTCGATGACGGTACCTGCGGTTCGGCCTCGATCGATGAGATGTCGATGTTCGCCGAGATATGGATCTCACCGGCCCAGAGCAACTGGATGTCGGACAAGGAGGTCGACCTGAGGAAATGCAGCGGCGCCGAATGCCTGGAGGGCATGGATGACGTATTCGACTGCAGCGGCGGCGAATGCAGCGTCAGATAACCTGACCCTCACCAAAACCGCCCGTTCACGGAACGGGCGGTTTTTCTGTCCTCTGAAGACGACTTCATTCCAGCACCCTGTACTCCTTGAGGGTCTCATCCATGTCGCCGGGAACGAGCTTGACGTAGTCGTCACCGCTCATCTCCGCCTTCTCCAGAAGATCCTTCACCGTGACCACCCGGGCCTCCTGCTCGCCGCCGGACTCTTCCGGGCTGCGGAGGTCCCTGGTCCAATCGAACTCCTTCATCGCCGGACGAACCGGCGCTCCGGGATGGGTCGTCCAGACCGCGTCCTGCCCTTCCTCGCCCCCCTCACGACCGACGATGATCGTGGCGAAATCGACTTTAGGCATATCGGCTTCGGTTCCCCTGATCACGGTGAAAGAGACGGGGGTATACTGCTTCTCGTCGGGGTCGCTCTGGCCCTTCTCGCGCCGCACCAGCACCCTGGTATCTTCCGGCAGGTCGGCCAGCCGGGTGATGCCGAGTCGCCCCTCGACCCCTTCGACCTTGAAATAGAGCGCCTCGGGCAGTCCTTCCGGAGCGTCAGGACCTTTCGTCGCCGGCAGGAACGCCGATTCCGGCGCACCGGCTGCCAACAGCGTCTCACGATCGTCAGTGCGCTCCTTCACCTTGGTCGCCAGATCGGGATATCTAGCTATGACCTCGAAGATGTTGTTGACTTTCTCGAATTTCGAACCGCCTAAGCCCTCACCACAATGCATCTGGTTGGTCGACTCGTAATAGGTCATGTTCTCCTCGGGCAGGAGCTCCTGGACCTCTTTAGGCAGGGTCATGCGGGTGTCGCGGAGGGTCAGCTCCACGCCCTCTCTTTGGGGATCCGGCATAAGTCGATCGGGTTAGTGTTTAATTCGCCGATATGTAAGTCTATCAATGTGGACCGGTTAATGACAAACGGCGGATGGCGGCGGCCTATCGGACCGGCGACCTTATCCGACCCGGCCGTGATATAATTAAGATATGGTCATCGGCGGCGAACGCAACATCAATCCGGAAGCCCAGGAGAACGGCCGGATATGGTCGTATTTTGACGCATACAAACAGGCGGGGCAGGGGAGGGCGGTAGCCCGCCCCGAGCTCGGCTCGTTCACGCACGTATCGGAGGAGAGCAAGAACCGCGATATTGCGCTCCTCGAGAGGAAGAAATCCAAACCCGACCTGAGGGAACGGCAGGAAGGCGCTGCCGATGCCTTCGCCTTCGAGAACTACCTGATCGCCCAGGCGGCGGAACAGGGATGGTTCGGCGGTGAGACCGTCCCGACCAGCGAGTATGACGATTGGGTATCAGGCGTCGACGCCGTCCTGGAATGGGCCGACGACGAGGGGCCGCTCCGGCTGGCCGTCGACTTCACTGCCGCCGAAAAGGACCGGGTCTTCTTCAGTAAAAGTGACAAGCTGGAGGGGAACGTGCGCGTCAAATACCTGAGATCGGCCGTCGAGACCGTCGACGGTAAATCCCGGGAGCTGAGCGCCTCGATGCCGATCGTCCTCTTGGGTTTCGACAAGTCGGTCTTCCGGCGGGTAGCCGAATGCGGCGGCGGTCCGGAGATCCGGCGGGAGCTGGGACGGATGCTCGTGCTCCAGGCGGCCGCCCAGGTCGACCTGCAGATAGTCATGACGGTCCGCCGGATCTTCGAGGCTTCCCGGGCGAAAAGGACCGCCGCGGGCCAAGAGGCCGCACAGGCGGTCCGGGAATCGGGCGATGACCTGACCGCGGAACAGGCGGTCGACCTGGTCAGGGGACTCGATGCCGAAGCGCGCGACACCGCCTTCTCCAAGAAGAACCTGAGCCGGTTCCTGGAGCTGGTACGACTGAAGGAAAAGATACTGGACAGCCTGCGGGAAAGTGCCCGGAGCACCGACGCGGACCCTGAGACCCAACAGTTGTTCAAGGAATCCAAGACCCACCAGATACTTTCTGCCTGAATTATCGATTCAAACCTTCTTATATGGCCCAAGGAGATGCCCTAAGGAGATCCTTCCGACCGGACGACCGTCCGCCGGAGACGCCCTACGACAAGAGCCTGATCGGCGGGCAACTTGACGCCTTCGCCGAAAGACACGGAATCAAATCCCTGCGGGACCGGTTACGCATCGGGCTGAACGAGGTCGCCATCCTGGCCTATGACAAGACCAACGCCCAGGTGAAGGAGATGGTCTCCAGCATGGTCGAGGAGCCGGAGGAAGCCGCCCGGGTCTACCAAGACCTAGTCGACATCAGTGTCGGCATCCAGCAGGCCGGCCCCTGGGGCTTCGCCGGGGAACTGGCCGAACCCCGGACGCCGGAGATGAAGGCCTGGTTCATGCTGGCCGCGGCCGAGACGATGGGCTACGAACGGGAAATGGACCTCAATGATACGGAGTTCGTCAATGACATCAAGCGCATCGAGGGACATCTCCAGGAGGCTGTCCAGGATAACGATGCCTTTTTCGCCAAGGCACAGGAACATCTGCTCAAGAACTCCGAAAAGGCGATCCGATTCGCCCCGGACGACCGGGAGAAGAAAGTGCCGATCGGCGAGGGTTTCGCCTCCTTCCTGCCGATGGCCCTGCAGGGTTACGAAGCGGGCGTAGTGCAGGACGCGGAAGGTTGGGTCTATGTCGGAGCGAGAGGAGAGATCAGCGATCCGCTGATGGAGTCGATCGGGCTCAAGAAGCGGGTCGGTCCGGACGACCGGGATCCCAACCGGACGGTCACCTATTTCGAGAACGACCAGGGCCAGAAAGTGGTCAAGAAGATCCATCCCGGCCTCCTGGTCGTCCTGTCCCGCAGCTTCGATCTGGCGACATCGGTCGTCAGGGCGCTGAATGAGGAGAAGGAGGTCGTCGATGTCGCCGAGAACGCACTCGGTCACACCCGCGTCCTGCAGACCAGCGAGAAGGAGCGGGCCGAAGAGCAAGACCGCTACGCGGCCTTCGCCAAGGAAGTTCTCCTGGGTCGGCCGGAGAGCGACGAAGTCCCGGAGGCCGAACCGACTACGACCGCGCTGACCCGCCCGCGGGAGGAATTCTACGGCCGGATGCTCTACGTCCGCTCGAATTACGTCTACCTCGATGCCTTGGGGGCGCTCCGGCAGAAACGGAAGGAGCAGGGCAAGGAGGTCACGGAACACGACAAGCTAATCCTCTTCAAGAAGATCGAGGCCAAGATGAGGCAGAAGGTGGAGGAGCTCCGCCACGTCAATTCGGTCGTCGAACGGGAGCTGGAGAACCTGCCCCAGGAGGTCCGCGAGGTGATCGACATGGCCGGAGGCGCCGGCGACCTGGGGCTGGCCGTGACCAACGAGCTCCTGTCGCGTGGCCGGGAGGTGGACCATGTCGAGATCGTCGATCCGCAGGAGGGCGTGGCCGAATTCATGGACACCATCATCGACCATCTGCCGTTCCGGGACCGGCTGGAGGAGATCGCCGAACACAATACCGGCTATCTGCAGGACGCGGAGATCAAACCCGAATCCCTGGTGGTCGCCAAGCACGCCTGTGGCACGTTGACCGATTCGATCATCGAACAGTGGCGCGGTTCGGACAGCAAGATGCTGGTGGCCATGACCTGCTGCCAGGACAAGGCCAAGGACGAACCGGCGCGCTACGGGTTCAGTCAGGCGGAATGGCACAAACTCTGCGTCGAGTCGGCGATGACCAACACGGAGGTCCCCGAAGCGCCGGGCAAGGCGCGCGACAAGGCACTGCGGCGGCTGGAGAGGGGTAACCGGGCCATGAAGAAGCTCGACATGGCCCGCGTCGAATACCTGCGGCGGCACGGTTTCCAGGCGCGGCTCGACGTCACCGACAAGTTCCCCAAAGGGGATACCATCATCGCCCGGCGCCTTCCCGAGAACTTCATGAAGAAACTCGGCGAGCTGCAGGAACTCGAGAAGAACGACCCTCTGCGCTTCGATGCCCTCATGATGCGGCTGGACGTGCTGGCGGCGGGGGGTGAACCGAAGGATCTCGACCCAGCCGAATTCGGCGAGGACTGGGGGCGGGAGGATTTCGCGGAGCTGACCCGGCGCTTCATCGAGCCGGCCTTCGAGGAATTCATGCCGGTCAACGCCGACGAGAAGAAGGAGTCGGCGCCGGACGCCGGCCAGGAGAACAAGGACGCCAAGAAGAAGGAAAAGGCCCTGCTGAAGGCCGTGTTCGCCGACCTGAAGGGGCGGATCGACCTGTATCTCAAGAACCGCGCCGAACAGGCCGGCAAGACGATCGAGGCCAAGCAGTTCGGACCCATCGCCGGCGCCATCAGCAACAGGATCAAACGGATGTCCGAAGCCGATCCGGCCGCCATCAGGGAAGCGGTCGACGCCATGATGGAGGAGATGGGCTATTGAAGTCACATGGACGGGACCAGACGGACCGACATCCATCCGGGCCAGGCCGTGGCCATCACCCTGAAGAAACATCAGGGGACGAACATCCTCACTCAGGGGTTCGTCCAGGATATCCTGACCAGCAAACCGTTCCACCCGCGCGGCATCAAGGTGCGGCTGACGACCGGAGAGGTCGGCCGGGTGCAGGTGATCGTCGATTAGCGATTTATGACACGCGAAAAGATCTTCAAGAGAACGTCCGGCGGCAAGAAAGTGCCCCAGAACATCACGGCCGTCCGGGTGGCGCTTTGGGCGTTGGTCGGCCTGGCGTTTCTGGCCGGCGCTCTGACCGTCGCTGACCTGCGCGGCCGGCTCCCGATCGACCCGGGCGTGAAGCGGCTCAGCCCGGTCGAAGTCAGGGAGTACCAGGGCGAGAAGCTCTCTTCCGTGACCGACCTGCCGGACAACTCCATTAAGGGGCCGCAGCATGTCGACCTCGAGACCTACCGGCTCGGAATCACCGGCCTGGTCGACGGGCCGCAAAAGCTGACCTACGCCGAAGTGCTAGACCGGCAGAGATACGCCAAGGTGATCGACCTGTTCTGCGTTGAGGGCTGGAGCGCCCGGCTGCTGTGGGAAGGCGTGCTGGTCCGGGACCTGCTGCAGGAGGCTGGCGCCTGGCCGGAGGCCGATACGGTGATCTTCCATGCCCAGGACGGCTATACCACCTCCCTGCCGCGGGCCTATTTCGAAGAGAACGACATCCTGCTCGGCTTCAACATGAACGGCTCGCCCCTGCTGCCGGAGACCGGCTTCCCGTTCCAGCTGGTGGCCGAAGACAAGTGGGGCTACAAGTGGATCAAATGGGTGACCCAAATCGAACTCTCGGACGACCCGGATTACCGCGGCACCTGGGAACAGTACGGCTACAGCAACTCGGGCGACCTGGGCGCCTCCAAGTTCGAACCGCTGGCCGCCGAAGAGTCTCCGGAAAGCTGTAATGAGGATGCCGGCGAGGAATGGTGCCAACGTCTCAAGAGGTGCGTCGATCCCTGGTTCACCCCCTGTGAGCTGGGTTATGACGCCGCGGTAATCCGACGGATGGATACTATCCGGCGAGCCGCCAGCGCCGACTTCAGCTATCCCGTACCGACGACGGTCGATTGGCGCCGCTACCCGACCGACTACCAGATGGTCCAGCTGGAGATCGCCGGCTGGACCATGGAGGCCCTCGACAGCGACGCGCTCTACCGGATCGAGACGGCCCTGCTCGAAGAAGGGTACCGGCAGGACATCCATAACATGGCGGACGGGGCCGGTAGCGGCCGCTGGGGCTTCGTGCGCGGCGGTCTGGCCTGCGTCCTGCAATTCCAGGCGGTCGAATTCTACGGGCCGGACGAGCCCGAACCCGACCATCCGATTAACGAGAACGACGACATCACGGTGAGCTGCGGCCGTCTTCCCTGAATGAAAGAACTGCCCTCCGGGGCGGTTTTCGGTTTGACAGGTTCGGGCAGGAAGTATAGTGAAGGGGTACTGGATCTTTCGAAGGAGCACGGCATGTATCAAGTACTGATCTTTACCACCGGCGACGACCAGGAGGTCGGTCGCTGCATCTTCGTGACCGATTTCCTGGGCAAGGCTATCGCCATGACGCGACAGGCCGGTGAGGTCCCGTATTACCGCCTCGGCGACATCGGCAGCGCCGCCTTCGTCTGCCATTACCAGGACGGCGTGAAGTACCGGAGAGCCGACCTGGCGGACAGCGCGGCGGCAGCCGTCTTCTCCAGCGAACGCTCGACTGGCTGCTGGATCGAGACCTGGCACGACGAGGATTGCCGGGACAAGATGGAGGCGGGGCAGACCTAAACGACGGCTGTCCGGACCAGAACCGCCCAAACCGAGGGCGGTCTTTTCATAGATCGTGATCGAACATAATCTGCCTGTCCTGCGGTAAATTCCGCTGTATTGACAGAACTCCCTGTATAAGTAGGATGAGATGACGTCTACGTCACCAGCTATTTCACAACTCACACAAAAGGGGGCCGCTGATGGGCCACAACCAACAGCTCGATACCATGCTCGCCCAAATCAGGCAGACCGCCGAGGGCGCGCGGGAAGAGAAGGACTTCGATTCGATATTCGCCACCCTGCGCGAGTTCCGGGACGCGGTGGGACCGATCCGCTACGACAACCGCAGCAAGTGGTACGTCTGTGCGGCGCTGGCCGTGCTCGGGGGTGGTTTCGCCCTGGCCTTCTTCCTGAACCCGGCGCTGCAGCGCGCGCTCGACATCGTCGGTTACGGGATTCTAGGCGCCTTGGCGCTGGCGCTGATCGTCGTACTGCTGGTGATCGCCTTCGCCAACAGCTCCATAGGCCAGATCAGCGACCTGATCTTCAGGAAGGACGTCTTCTTCGACAACCGCCTGCAGGAGCAGGACATCGAAGGTCGAGGCCGGGACATGTACGAACACCTCTATGAGGAATTCGGCGAGTTCCGTTGCCGTGGCGACGAGGACCGCTACATCGAGCGGCTTATCCGCGGCCAGTGGTCCGGTCGGGAACACTCCTTTCCCTACGAGCACTACGTGTTCCACTACGTACGCGTCTACTACGTCCCGGTCACTAAGAAGATCGGCAAGACTACGATCACGACCATGGAGCGCCGGACCCAGACGCTGCACCGCTACGGACTGCTGCTGGACTTCCCGTTCGCGGAGCGCCTAGCCGTCCATTCCAGCGGCGGCGACTACGACTACCCGGTACGGCACGAGCCGACCTCCGAGGATTTCAACCGTGTCTTCACGACAGTGGCCGACAGTGAGCACGCAGCGGTCAAATTCCTCAAACCGGCGGTCGTACTGGAGTTCCTGGAAATGTCCCGGATGTTCAGCGGCCTTAACCTGGAAGTCGGTCGGAACGGCCGGATGAACGTCGCCTTCTCGGACAGCGATAGCAGCCGGTCCTCCTCCATCGAGGACCCGGACGCTTTCGAGGCGGAGGTCAAGTCCGATCTGGCGCTGCCGAAACTGCGACGCCTGATGACCTTCGTAGAGACTCTCAAGAGATACAATGACAGCAACTTCTGAATCCCGAGGCCAAGGAGTCTGACATGAATCTGGCACTGATCGCCCTCGGCGCGCTCGCCTTGATCGCGCTACTCACCGTGGTAACCGTCATCGCCCTGCGCAACGGCATCGTCTCGTCCAAGAACCGCGTGAAGCGGGCCTGGGCCGACGTCATCGCCTACCAGCGCAGGAAACTCAAGGTCATCCCGGCACTGGAGCAGGGACTCGAGGACCACCAGGCCTATGAACAGGGCGTGCTCCAGGAGATCACCGCCCTGCGCACCGCGGTCGGCCGGCTACAAGAAGGTTCGGTGGACGTCGGTCAGCTCAAGGAGGTCAGCCAACATTCCAAGGCGCTGCTGACCGGCCTGCAAGTCGCCGTAGAAGCCTACCCGAACCTCAAGACCTCCGAGCTCTACGCCGGCTGGATGCGCGAACTCTCGGAGGCCGAGGAGAACATCGCCGCAGCGATCGTCATCTTCAACGCCTCGGTACACGGCTTCAACGACCGGATCCAGCTGTTCCCGGGTAATGTAGTGAACTCTTGGTTCACCCGCGAGACGACCCTCGACACCTTTACCGACAACGAGGCCCAAGACGAGTTCGAGTATCAACCTCGCTTCCGGCCCCAATGACAAAACCCCGCCCTCCGGGCGGGTTTTTTCTTGCTTACGGACCTGTCATACTGACTTCATGTGTTTCTCGGCGACAGCCAGTTTCATCGCCGGCGGCGGTCTGAGCGCCGCCGGAGCGGCGACGCTGCGGCAGGCCAAGACAAGATCGCGCCTGCCGCTGGCGATGATGCCCCTGCTCTTCGGTATCCAACAGCTGACCGAAGGGGTGGTTTGGCTTTCGGCGGAGGTCGTCCGGCTTCAATCCGCCGCCGCCTTCCTGTACGTCATGTTCTCCCATGTCCTGTGGCCGGCCTACGTGCCGTTCGCGGTGATGTCGCTCGAAAGACCGGGCCGCCGCAGGACCGCACTCAAAGCACTGCTCGTCTTCGGCGTCGCCCTGGGCCTCTGGCTGCTGTTCTACATCGTCCAGGGACCGGTTACGGCGTCTCTCTGCGCCTGCGGCATCATCTATTCCATGAACATGCCGGACATCCCGTACGGCCTGGCGGCCTATGTCTTCGTGACCTGCTTCTCCTGTTTCCTGTCGAGCCATAAGTTCATCCGGGTCTTCGGTCTCGCCATGATCGGCGCCCTGGCCATCTCCCTCTGGTACTATCGGCAGGCCTTCTACTCCGTCTGGTGCTTCTTTGCCGCCATCCTGAGCCTCATGATCTACGTGCACCTGACCCAAGACGTGAAGGGGCTGGCGGCCAAGGCAAGCCGGGCCGTGACCCGATCCCTCACCAAGGAATGACCCCATATGGCAGTAAGGAGGACTGGCGCAACGTTCATCGTGCTGGCCGCCCTGCCGGCCCTGCTCCTCTTGGACCACTACCGGATCCACGGTTACTGGTTCGACGCGCACGACCTGCTGCTGCGGACCGACAGCGGCCTGGGCTTCGACAGCCATGAATTTTTCGTGATGCTGTCCGCGCTCTTAGCGGCGCTGTTGGCCGTGTCCAGGATGGCGCGCGGGCGGGAGAGGGTGTCATCAGGCACGGAAGACCGGTCACGGTAATTGTTCGGTGCCGGAAACCGTGCCATAATACCTGCGTAAGGCTAAAACAGCGCATCTTATCTCCTTAACCTCTCCACTTATGGAACCTGAAAAGACCCAACCCCCGACCGCGCCGGAGCGGCCGGACCAGATAACCTCCGAACCGTCGCCTAAACCCGATAACCGCAAGATACTGGCTATCATCATCGCCGTCGTCGTCGGCCTGGCGGTGCTGGGCTGGATCGGCAACCTGGTCATGAGCCGGATGGCCGTCTACGGCCTGAAGAGGGCTTTCGAGGCGGAGACGGGCGTCAGCGTCGACGAGCGGGCCGGCGTCGTCACCTTCCGGGACGACGAGGGGGCTGAGGTCAGGATCGAGACGGACGACGAGGGCGGCACCATGACTTACACCACGGAAGCCGGCGAGCAGGGGACGATCGAGGTCAGCGGCGGCGAGGGTGAGGCCTCCCTGCCCAGCAATTTCCCCGACGATTTCCCGATCATGCCGGGAATCAGGCTGGAGGGGACCTTCAGCAGCAGCTCCGAAGGCCGGTCCGGCTTCACCCTGAGCTGGATCTCGGACGCTTCGGTCGATGCGATCGCCGAATTCTACGGGGATGCCTTGCCGGACGCCGGCTGGGCAGCGACCGGCAGCATGGACATGGCCGGCATACGGTCGCTGGATTTCAGCCGGAACGAGCAGGAGGACGGTACCAAAGATTCGGCCACCCTGATGATCAGCCGCGACGAGGAAAGCGGCGAGACGAACATCAATCTCTGGATGGAGATAGCGACTCCTTAAGCCGGTATCGGACACCGGAACAGGAAAGACCGCCCAATGGGCGGTCTTTTGCGATCAGTAACCCCCCAAACCTGTCGATGAACCGAACATCCCGCCTATTTCAGCGCCTTTTCATGCCGCAGCACCCTTGACAAAAGCGAAAATTTATGCTAAATTATATGGTCCTCGAGGTCCATCAAGGTGGTCACCGGGGACAAAATGTGGCCTTTGGCCGAATCAGAGGACCTTTACACAAGAATCAGCGGATCACACCAAGAGGGAGAAGAGATGCAGAGAATCGTATTCGATCTGGCACAGACGGACAACCCTGATGAGGCGGTCGGGCACGCGCGGTACGTCATCAACGCCGACCACTGGATCGGCGATTGGGTGCTCACCGACATCGTCCAGAAGCACGTTCCGACGGTGGACCACCCGCAGGTCCGGACCACCAAGGTGATCATCCGGACCGACCGCTACGAGTGCCCGTGCTGCAACACGAGCCTCACGGCCCTGGTCCGGGTCATCTGCGAGGGTCTCATGACTGACGAGTGGGCCGAGGTGCAGGGCCTGTACCGCGTGGACATCAGCCCGGATCACGGCCGCTGCAAGGTGGTCGTGGAGAAGCTCACGGGCACGAAGATTCACGAGGGGCGGTGCGACCTCCTGCCGCGGAAGGATTACGACGCGAATCCGGAAGCTCGGCAGGAGATCGAGGAACGGGAGAAGTTCTTCGAGGAGCTGGCCCGCCAGAACCCCGGCCGGGTGCTGCGCGTCGACGGCGTCGAGACCGCCGAGGACATGGAGCAACTCGCCCGAGTCGGCCTCGCCTTCGCGGCCCAAGCCGAGAAAGATGAGAAGTAAGATAATCTGATCCCGCCTTTTTGCCGCCAGCGCTCCTGCTGGCGGTTTCATTTACCAGAGGCGGGTCCACGACCGCGACTCAAGTCAGGCCCGAAAAAAATCGCCCCGCGGGGCGATTTTGTGTTCGAAGCAAGAATGCTCCGAAGAGAATGGGGGGCGGCCGCTTCAGCAGCCGCCGTTCAGGGCCATCCAGACCACGATGCCGGCGGTCACGGAAAGCTCCCGCTCGTCGTCCGCGTCGCGAGGCCGGACAGCCGTCGCTGTCCGGACCCGGTCGACCTCGGACCGAACGGCACCCGGCCGGCTGTCCTTGCGGACGGCGGGAACAGAAAGGTCGAGCGGCGAATCGGTCGAACAGCAACTCAGATCGGAAGATCGCTTCATGGTCTCTTCTCCTTGGGTCAAAGAACTGAAAAGGCCGGCTCCCTGGGAAGAGCCGGCCTCGTTTACGCACGATCAGCGTACACGAATCACCCGCGCCCTCCCGGGCCGGCGAAGAAAAAGCCGAAAAAATAGGTTCTGCCTGTGATTCGCATATCACGGTCAATATAAGGCGGGCCCGCAATGAGGTCAAGGGGGCGGTAACGCCTGGCGCGATCATGTCATGGGCAAAAGCGCGATCATGAGGCAAAATATGTCTTATGAAGCCTCTGCTTATGCGCAATACTACACTTCTTATCCTCATCCTGGCCGCGGCCCTCTTCAGTTTCCCGGCTGCGGCGCACCAGCCGCGGATAGTCTACGGCACGACGCCGATCCTGATTGACGAGCCGGAGGTCTCCAAGGCCTACTACGCGGAACTGCGGGGACAGCCGGCCGAATATGCCATCATCTCCGACGCGCCGTTCGAGCTCTACGTCGGCCTGACCGTGCCTGATATCCCGGGAGCCGAGACCGATTTCCGGGTGACCATCACCTCCGGCGGCGAGGCGGTCGCCGAACTGGACGGCGCGGCGCACGAATGGACGCCGTTCCATGAGGAGTTCGCCGGCGACGATTACCTGAACGGACCGGAATTCAGGACACAGGCCGCGGCGGGGGAATATGAGATAACGGTCTCCAGTCCGGACGACCTGGGCAAGTACGTGCTGGCGACGGGGGAACGGGAGCTCTTCCGGGCAGATGACATCATCTACGCGCTGGTGGTGGTGCCGGAACTGAAGAGCGATTATTTCGGCAAACCCAAGGCCACGTTCCTGCTGTCCGTCTTCGGGGCGGTGGAGCTGGGAGCGCTGCTGGTCCTGGGTTTCGTGATCGGCTGGCTGTGGCGCCAGGTCAAGAAACTGCAGGCGCGGCGCCAGAAGACCGCCATACCCTACGGCGCGCGCAATATCGGCCCGAACGACCGCCTGCTGCGCCTGTTGCTGGGACTGGCGCTGCTGGCCGTGGGTCTCTGGCTCTGGAAGGCGCTGCTTATGGCCGCGGCGGGCTTCGTCCTCTATGAAGCCGCGACCGGCTGGTGCGCGCTCTACGCCGCGATGGGCAAGAATACCTGCCCGATCTCCTGAAACGGACATGATCGAAGTAAAAGGACTGACCAAACGATACGGCGAATTCACCGCCGTGGACGACATCTCCTTCAGCGTCGCCGAAGGGGAGATCTTCGCCTTCCTCGGTCCGAACGGCGCCGGCAAGACCACGACCATCAAGATGCTCACCACCCTGCTGCGACCGACGTCCGGCAATATCCGGCTCAACGGCAGCGATCCGGTCCGCGACCGGGACGAGGTGCGTCGGTCGTTCGGTATCGTCTTCCAGGACCCGAGCCTCGACGAGGAGCTGACGGCCGGCGAGAACATGGAGTTCCACGGGGCCCTTTACCGTGTCCCCCGCCGGATACGCCGCGAACGAATCAGGTCCCTGCTCGGGATGATGCGGCTCTGGGAACGGAAGGACGATCTGGTGAAGCGGTACTCCGGGGGGATGAAGCGCCGGCTCGAGATAGCCCGGGGGCTCCTGCACCATCCCAAGATCCTCTTCCTGGACGAACCGACCCTCGGTCTCGACCCGCAGACCAGGAACCTCATCTGGCAGCATGTCCGCGAGCTGAACGAACAGGAGGGCGTGACTGTCTTCCTGACCACGCACCACATGGAGGAGGCGGAAAAGGTGGCTGACCGGGTCGCTGTCATCGATGACGGGAAGATCGTCGCGCAGGGCACGGTCCGGGAACTCATCGATTCGACCGGCACCGGTTCCCTCGAGGAGGCCTTCCTGGCACTCACCGGCAAGCGTCTGCGCGATGAGGCATGGAACGACGCCGATAACTTCCGGGCCCGCGTCAGGTCCCGGCGGATGCGCTGAATATGTCCGTGGTCTACGTCATGTGGCTGAGGCAGCTGAAGAGGTATTGGAGGTCCAAGCCCCGGATCATCGGTTCGCTCGGCCAACCGATGCTCTTCCTGTTGGCCCTCGGTTTCGGCTTCGGCCCGATCTACGAGCGGGCCGGGGGAGGGGACTATATCCAGTTCCTGGCCCCGGGCATCATCGCCATGTCGGTGCTGTTCACGGCCGTCTTCTCCGGGATCGAGCTGATCTGGGACCGGCAGTTCGGCTTCCTCAAGGAGACGCTGGCCGCCCCGGTGCCGCGCATGACGATCATGCTAGGCAAGACGCTCGGCGGCGCCACGGTGGCGACCGGACAGGGAGCGGTCGTCTTCCTGCTGACGCTGGTGGTCGGCTTCCGGCCGGAGCGCTGGCTGATGCTTCCGGTGGCGCTCGTCTTCATGTTCCTCACGGCCCTGCTGTTCACGGCGCTCGGCATGTCCATCGCCTCCCGAATGTCGGACATGCACGCCTTCCCGCTCATCATGAATTTCCTGGTGATGCCGCTCTTCTTCCTCTCCGGCGCGCTGTTCCCGCTCGATGGCCTGCCTCCGGCGATCCTCACCGCGGCCCGGGTCGACCCGTTCTCCTACGGCGTTGACGCCCTGAGGGGCGCCCTGGTGGGTTCCAGCCACTTCGGCCTGGGGGTGGATCTGGTAATCCTGTCGGTGGTCGCCGCCGCCTTCCTCCTGCTCGGCACGGTCCTGTTCGAGCGGGTCGAGATATAGGCTGGTGATATGCTGGCCGCTGCCATCATCGTCATCGCCCTGATCATCGTCGCCGTCGTCATCGGCCTGGCGCTGAGAGAGGAGAGATAGAATCACGGCCAACATAAAAAGGCCTCGTGAAAGGCCTTATCGGGGGTGAAATCACCCCTCTTTTGGTGTCCAGATCGGACAGCGGGTCACCGCGAGTGCGACGTTCTCGCCGACGCAGAGCTTGAAGAACGCCTGGGCGACCGGGCAGTTGTCAGGCTGGTTAGGCCGAAGGTTGCCGCAGTTGAGACAGAGGCATTCGTCCCGGCGCAGCGCCTCGGTCGTCTTGTTCACCCACACTTCCTGACCGTAATGGTCCTCCAGAACCGGCTTCGCCTTCATGTCTTACCTCCGCGAGTGAAAGGGCTCAACGACAGTGTGCGACGCCGGCATCGGGGTGTCAAACGCCGCCCGTCTAAGGGGCGGCCTGACGGAACAGTCCTGTGATCTTGTCCTTGAGCTCGTTCCTGACCCGCCGAAAGGTATCCAGGCCGTCCGGCCCGGCCGGTACGGTCAGATACGGATCCGGCAAGGGCCAGTGGAGCCGGTCGACGCCAGCCGATACCTGCGGACAGGGGTCATCAGCGCCGCCACAGAGGACGACGACCAGGTCGACGCGGCCGAGCGGCACGTCCCCGACGCTTTTCGAGGTCTGACCGGAAATATCGATACCGACCTCCTTCATCACGGCGACGGCCCGGTCGTCCAGGCCGATCGGATGCGTTCCGGCACTCCAGACCTCGATTCCCTCGGGAGCCGCAGCCCGGGCCAGACCTTCAGCCATCTGGCTCCGGACCGAGTTGCCGCGGCAGACGAAGAGGATTCCCTTGTGTCCAGAATCAGATGTGGCCATATGCCGACATATTAACATATCGTTCCTGATTCATGCGGCGGGGTGGTATACTGCAAGGTGAATGCATCGCTTCCTTATGCCAAGAAAACGAAAAAAGACGGTCATCGTAAACGACCGGATGCAGCAAGGGTACCGGTATGTCCTGACCGAACCAGTCGGCCGGAATTTCCATCCCGATTTCCGGCCCGAGCTGACACCTAAACAGATGCTGCGGCTTGGCGTGTTCGGAGGGAAGTACATGACGGATTGCCGGAGGGAGTTCCCGAAATCCTGGTTCGAGCGGGCGAAGCTGTCACCGGACAGGAAGGACGTCTCGCTGAATTTCTTCGGGGTGGACGCGTCACAGTCCCTTTCGGAATGGAGAAGGAAGGGATGGATCCACAAGGACGATCCCCGCGGCTGGTTCCAGTGGTACTGCCGGTACTACCTGGGACGAAGGCTGCCGGAAGAGGATGGTCGGCAGATCAGGCGCTGGAAAGCCATGCGGCGACACGCGGCCCAGATCAAGAAAGGCTGTATACCGAACGACCTTTCGTGCCGGGCCCGCCAGCGCCAGGCCCTCCTGCACTGGGCCTACGATTCTAGATTCATGTGATGATGCATACGCTATGATCAACTTCCTCCGTCAATTCGCCGTCATCCTGCCGATTTTCCTCCTGCTCGACGGAATCTGGCTCGGAGTCATCTCCAAGGGTTTCTATCTGAACCGGATGAGGTCGTTCGCCCGGATCAGTGACGGGTCGTTCGCTCCCGTCTGGGGCAGCGTATTTCTCGTGTACCTCCTGCTCTCTTTCGGGGTCCTGTTCCTCGTCCTGCCCCAAGCCGAAGGCAGCTGGCTCAAAGCCCTGCTTTTCGGCGGAGCGCTCGGGCTCGTCGCTTACGGCGTCTACGACCTGACGAACCACGCCTTGGTGAAAGACTGGTCTGTCACCCTGACTCTAGTCGATATTGCCTGGGGGGTTTTCGTCTGCGGCGCCACCAGTGCCCTGACCACCGCCGTCCTCAAGTCCCTGAATTGGGTCTGAGGCGGTCCGTTTTCTGCGCAGCCACCAACCCCCCGAGCCGAGACGTCCGGATTTCGGTATGCTGCACCAAAGACCGCCGCTGGACTTATTCACCAATCACCCGACCTATGCCCGAAATGACGACCTGGTACGCTCAACTCACCAAGCCCGCCTGGGCACCCCCGGCCTGGCTTTTCGGACCCGTCTGGACGGCCCTCTACGCGATAATCGTCGTCTCCTTCGGGACGGTGCTTTACAAAGCGGTCGCCAAAGAGCTTTCCTGGACGGTGGCTCTGCCCTTCATCCTGAACGCCATCTTCAACCTGGCCTTTACCCCCCTCCAGTTCGGCCTGAAGAACAACTGGCTGGCGTCCCTGAATATCCTGCTGGTGCTGGGCACCCTGATCTGGGCGATGATTGTCGTCTGGCCGCACCTCCGATGGGTCGCCCTGGTCAATATCCCTTATCTGCTTTGGGTGGCGTTCGCTACCGGATTGCAGCTGACGATCACCTACCTGAACAGGTAGACGGTCTCCGGACAGGCGGCCGAGAGCCCTCGGATGCGCCTGTTTTTTATCTATTGATATCAAGGGATGCGGGGTGGTAAGCTGCCCCAACGTCCTTTCATAGGATAGGCGACGAAAAGGAGAGTGAAGTGAGATTAAGGTATGCCTCCTTATTCTGGTGTGTCCTCGCGCTCGGCGCCCTGGCGCTTCCTGTCGGCTGCGGCGACTCGCCGCTCCCCGGAGGGCCGCCCGAAGACGGCGAATGCCTGGACACGAACGATTGCGCGGCGGGTTCCGTCTGCGAAGCGGGGGAGTGCATCGCCCTGGCCGAAGAGGGCGACGCCTGCGTCGAGGACAACGACTGTCAGGCCGGCCTCATCTGCACGGACGGCACCTGCAGCCATCCTCCATCGACCTCCTGCGTCTCAGACGAGGACTGTGCGGGCGACCTGGTCTGCTGGCAAGGCGAATGCCTCACCGACCCGGACGACGGCGATGATGACCACTGCGCCCCCGGAGAGGTATTCATCTGCCACGTCCCGCCCGGCAACCCGCCCGAGGCGGAGACCAAGTGCGTCGGCTACAAGGCGGCCAAAGCGCATCTGACACAACACCCGGACGACCGCCTGGGCGAGTGCCCCTAAAGTTGCCGCCGGCTCTCCGGCGCGACTCTCTACCCATCCGAACGGATGGGTTTTTCAATCAAAGTGCCGGTGGAACAGGCCCGAAACTCGCGTTGAATCAAATGATGCTATACTTCTCCCGTATCCCTTGGTCCCACTCTTATGCCGACCCCTCGCCTGACCATTCCTATCGCCCTGTGTGCCCTGATCGCCTTAGGTTTCGGGTGTATCGGCGCCGATGAATCTGGCCGCCAGACCCCCGATTTCACGGGTCGTCCGGCGCCGACGCGTCCGACCATGACGCCGCCCGGCCAACCGGACCGGCCTACCGCTGCCGACAGCCGCACCGGCGCCCCCTTCTTCATGACCACCATGACCCACATGGAAGGCCCCTGGAAGGACGACGTCGACCAGGCCCTGTTCCTGCGACACGTGGAACAGCTCCGCTTCGGCATCGGAGTGGCCGACAGCTACGGCGCTAAGCTGACCATTGAGAGCGAAAAGCCCTTTGCCCGGGGCTGCGACAGGTGGGACGTGAACATGATGAAGGAGGTGCTCGACAGCGGTCACGGCGTGGGGACGCACTGTGATTTCGGCGCCCGTGACGCCGCGGTCCCGCCGCTACGATACTCCGAGTTCTTCAAGGAGAACAAGGATCTGGTGGACGCCCTGGTCGGGGCCGAGAACAACCGCGGCTGCAGCGGCGGTGGTGGTGCCAGCGACTGGGCCATCGGGGCCACCCTGGCCGGATTCAAGTATCTGGACGGCATCGTGGGCCTGCATTACCTCTCCATGCCTCTGTCCGCCCGCCCCGACTCCGACTGGACCGATGAGAACATCCGGGACCACTATTATCACGACAACGCCCCGGTGGACCTGGTCGACCGCCTCCATCCCTTCATGGTCAAGGACGCCCAGGACTTCGTGGCCGACCCCGACGGCACTATCCTGGTCTCTTCCGGCGAATTCGGTCGCGTGGACACCTACGCCGAGGGTGGCGACCTCAAGGCCTGCGCCTACGGCGGCCACACCTGCCCCATAACCGAGGAGGATGTCGACGCCATCGAGGCGGCGATCCGGGAGGCCATCGCCCAGCATGACGACAGCCGGGTGGGCAAGCTGACTGTCTATCTGCCGGTCAGTCTGTTCGCGGAGGAGTATGAGAGCGGCCTGGAACTCTTCTTCGGCCGGATGCAGGAGATGTCCCAAGAAGGCCTGTTCACCTGGGCCACCCAGGGCGAGGTCTACGACGCCTACATCAGCTGGGGAGCGGGGAATGATTAGCCGACGGCTTATACCGCAGTGATACACCCCCGTCCTGAGCGATATTCGAAACAGCCCCTGCGGGGGCTGTTTTTTGATCGAGGAGCGTCGGTTGACGCAGGCGCTATTATCTGCTAAGGTGCGGCGTCATCAATAAGCCGTTGATGATCAAGTATCCGCTGGAGACAGAAATGAGTTCCTTTACCAAACTGTTGCTTTACGTCGAAGTGTCCGTAATTGCGGTGTGTGGCCTGTTCAAGTTCGCAGGAGCGAACCACATGTCATTCGCGGGGCTGCTCCTCCTCACCGGATTCACGCTTGCCGTCCTCGCGGCGGCGTCCGCACACGCCTTCGGTTTCAGCCACTACGCCACCTTCGCGACATCATGTCTCAATTTCGGAGCGCTCACCGCCGCCCTCTGTTATAAGCTGAGCGCGGCAATGGCCGGCATGGGCACTTACGCCCGCGCCAGGGACGCTCTCGAGACCCGCGGCATCCTTTGTTTGGTCCTGGCGATAGCCGCGGCCGCCGGCTTCGCCGCGTGCTCACGGTACGCGATGAAGGAGACCGGAATCAGGCCGGCGTGGCTTCTCGGAATGAATGCGGTGGCAGCTGCGACGATTCTGGCTGCGATTGCCTGGCCACGAGAGCCATATACGATTGCCGCGGCCGCCGTCGGTTGTTCATGTGCCCTCGTGCTCGGCGCCGTCGGGCGTAGACGGGCGATGGCGGTCACGCCGACGTAAAACCTTTTCTCATCACGACCCCCGCGTCCGGACGCGGGGGTTTTCAATGAGAGACTTTTTAGGCGAGTATCAACCGCTTCAAACGTACGACGATTGACACGGTGTCCTTGATTTTCTAGTCTGAATAGATATACGCAACCTGAGGTAACCGCATGGGTATTGAGATCGTCGTTGTCGTTATCGCCATTGCTTTGGCACTTGCGTTCGACTTCACGAACGGTTTTCACGACGCCGCCAACCAGGTCGCGACCGTGATCAAGACCGATGCCATCAAGCCCCTGCGTGCCTTGATCATCGCGGCAACGTTCGATTTCGTCGGAGCATTTTTTCTCGGCAGCAAGGTTGCAGAGACGCTCGGCAAGGGCATCGTGGATCCGCACCTGATGACCAAGGGGGTCTCGAGCACGCTGGTCATCATCGCTGCCCTCCTCGGGGCGATACTCTGGAATCTCTGGACCTGGAGGACGGGTACCCCCTCGTCGTCATCGCACGCGCTTATCGGCGGGCTTCTCGGTGCCTTCGTGGTCGGTTGGGGGTTCGCTCCGGTGAACTGGCTGAAGGTGCTCAGTGTCTTTGCTATCCTGATCGCTTCCCCCCTGATCGGTTTCCTCGTGGCCTCGGTACTGACTCGCGTTGCCATATTCGTGAGCGCGGTCATCGCTCTGCCGGCGAGGACGAACAGCTTCTTCAGGAAAGCGCAGCATGCGACGCTCATCACTCAGGCGCTTTCGCACGGGACCAATGACGCCCAGAAGACTATGGGCGTGATCGTCTTCATCCTGACCATCGCGGGAATGCACGCGCAGGTACGGGGAGAGGCGTTCATTCCCCTGTGGGTCATGCTCTCATGTGCAGTCGCCATCGCGGTCGGGACCCTATGCGGGGGGTGGAGGATCATCCGCACCTTGGGGTGGGGAATCTACGACATCAAGCCGATCCACTCCTTCACTTCACAATTTTCCTCAACGTCCATCATCTACCTCTCCTCAGTCTTTGGTTACCCCATTTCGACCACACAGGTCATCTCGTCCTCCGTGATGGGGACCGGCGCGGCGGAGAATCCCAAACGCGTCCATTGGCAGATCACGAGAGACATGGTCTTTGCCTGGCTCGTCACCATACCGGCCTCGGCTACCCTGTCGGCCACCTTTCTTCTCCTCTTCCGGGGAATGTGGCCCCATATCATCGGAATCATTATTAGCGCAACCGTAATTCATATGGCCTGGAAAAAGATATCCTTATCGCGTGTCTTCCCGAAACAGATCGATTTCATGAGCCTGCTGTCGGGACAGGCGGGGACGGTGATCGAGGGGCTGAAGACCGCACAAGACTATTGCGAGAGACCCGGCCCGGAAGCGGCGGAGGCCGTCGACCGGGCGGAAAACGAGGCCGACGAGGCGCGGCACGACATCACCGCGAAGGTCCGGAGCACGTTCATCACCGGCAAATTCGATCGGCACAACATCGAAAACCTGTCCCAGAAGATCGACGACATCATGGACGAATCCAAAAAGGCGGTCCTCAGGATGGAGAAATTCGAGGTGTCGCCCGACAAATACATCATCGAGATGCTCGGCAAGCTGTCCGAGGCGGTGGAATTGATCAAGGAGGCGATCGAGACGCTCGGGACCGACCCGAAGCGCTGCGACGAATGCATCAAGGCGGCACGGAAGCGGGAGAACACGATCCAGCACATCTATGAGGCCTGGTACGGCAAGACGGAAAGCGAGATGAAGGTGGATGTCGACCGGCTGGCCCCGGACCAGGTCGGCAACGTGCTCCGCACCATGATCAGGAACCGCGACGAGGAAAAGGTGCAGTACGCGTTCATCAAGGCCGCCGACGCCGTGGTGATGGCGGCGGCGGAACTCGAGACCATCCTGGCGAAAATCGCTTAAGGGTCGCGGCTGGTGGTATAATGATCCCGGAATCTTAACCTCGGCCAATATGGACATGACGAGTTTTTTCGCTCAACTTTGGGGGAGTTTTTTCCTGATCTTCGGCATCCTGTTCATCGCGACGCGACAACTGGGCAAGACGATCGAGATGACCGACGACAAGGCGTTCGTCATCTCCACCGGATACATCACCCTGATCATGGGGCTCGTCACCGTAATCCTCCATAATGTTTGGGTCACCGACTGGCGGGTCGTGATCACGATCCTGGGGTGGTCGACGGTAATCAAGGGAATAATGAAGATCGGGTTTCCCGAACAGATACGCAGACAGGCCCAGCGGTTCAAGAAGAAACAGTTCTACAGCGCCTTCTTCCTGATTATCCTGGGCGTGTGGCTCCTGTGGCAGGGGATCATGTTGGGGTAAAGAAAATCATATGACCAAAAAGGACAAGGACAGCATCACCATCAGCAAGAGGGCGTTGTGGGCAGCAGCTCCGATAGCGGCGATCACGGGGATACTGTTGTCTAGGCACGACCCTGGAGCCCTCGTCCTGTTTTTCCTCGGCATCGGTCTGGGAGTCTATCTGGGACGGGTGACGGCCAAGTGATAGACATCCATAAAACAAGTCCGCCCTCCGGGGCGGTTTTTGTTGGGGTGGGAGAGCGCCGGCCATCCGTTGCGCCAACCCCCTCTAATCTGCTATATTGTGACAAATTAATCGACATTCATATGAATCCAGAACAAGGTGCGCGCCTCGAACGAGAGCAACAGATAGAGGCCAGAATCGAATCAATAAGAAGCCAGATCGGACAGAATGCCGGCCGGGTCAAAGAGTCAGGTGAGTGGCCCGACTGGGTATCGGAGGAGTCATTGACCGCCCGGGTACCGAGCGTAGATCAGCCCGCACCAGGCTTCGATGCGGGTATCGCCTGCGCGATCGACAGCATACCTCGGGATAAGCAGGGGCTGGCGGCGAAGTTGCATGCGGCATATACGCCCGAGACGATCCAGCAGATCAGGGATGAACTCCGCGACCTGGATCCGGACGCCGAAACGACGTGGTGGCTCGCGGCTTCCGCACAGGCGCTCAAACATGATGAGGTAGTCAACCGAGAACAGTTTCTCGAACAGATCGATGATTTTAAGAAGGTGGCGGCTGATCCAGAGGAGCGCCAGAAGGCCGCCCGAGAGACCTACGAAACGATCAAAAAGAGGGTCTACTTCACCAAAGAACTCGGTGATGACGTGCCTTTCGGCACGAAGGATGGGTGTATCCAAGCCGCGTATATCGAAGGGTACCCCTTCGGTGTTCATTATGCGGAAAGTTACGGCATATATTTTATCGGCACCGCCCAAGAGTCTTTGGGGTTGGAGGATTTCCAATGGTCCGACGCCAAGGATGACCAGGGGCGGGATGTGAGCGGCCCGGTATTCGGGAGCAAACAGTTCGTGAAGTGCGCCAATAGGGAAGAGCTCAAAAGAGCGCTCGAGATCGTGAAGGCGAAATTCGCCGAAGAGACGAAGGCGGTCACGGAAGAGAGGGGCGACATTCCGCTGAAAGAATTCGAGCACGAAGATAAGTACTAATTAAGCCGCCGACGAATCCCGATATCAAATTACCGCCCTTTCGGGGGCGGTTTTTTGTTGGGGTAGGGGAGCGTCGGTCACCCTTGCGGTGGCCGGCTTTTGCGAGGAGGCGCAGGCGAGCAATGAGATTCCCTAGTCCCGCATTGCAAGATATGACCGCTTTGCCCTCACCCCAAAACAATGCTAAACTAACCGTCGATTATACCCCTGACCCCCACATCAAATATGAATAAGAAACTAATTACGCTAATCGTGTTGATCGTGTTCGTTGTCGTGGCGGCGGTCATCATGTCGCGGCCGGGCGAACCGGAGCCGAACATATCCTTGACCGCAGCCGCGGCGCAGGCATCGTTCGCGCCGGACGAGAGCGTCGTGATCAACCTGCGGCTCATGAACGACGGCGGCGAAACGTGCGTCAGCGACATGGCATCAGGCGCCGTGCAACTCGTCTCGGTTCGCAAAGACGGCGAAGACGTCGCCACCCGCACCGCCCCGTCCTACTTCATCACTTCATTCCCGAAAATGCTCGAGAGCAGCCTGGTTCCGCTCGCGCAGGGAGGGAGCCTGGACATCACGCTCGCCAGCTCCTATGACGAGGGGCTCTCAACACAGACACTCCGAGCCACTGTCGCGGAAGGCACCAGAGGCATGACCACGTTCTACGACGTCGGAGCGCCGGGAACCTATGAACTCGAACTGATGTACGCGTACCCGGGTCCGGCGTCACCGGAATGCGACCACGTCTACGACGGCAGCAACACCGCTACCGTATCTTTTGAAATCACCTCCTGATACATCCACTATGCGTGAACAAACACCCCGTAAAAAAGTGTACCAAGCGGGTTTGGCGTTTTTCGCGGTCGCCTTTTTCTTCCTGTGGACTCCTTCAGCCGAAGCGAGCGTCTCGGTGGAAGGCAGCCGGGAGTTCAGGGACGACGTGAACGAGTGCCTCGCCACCTACAGGAACAATCCGGGGCTCGTCGGCGACGTGATCCGCGAGCTCGAGAACTCGGGCAACACCCACAAGATCACCGAAGGGCCTGACTGGTCCAACACTCCCGACACCAACGACGACGCGTTCAACGGGAACGGCACCGGAACCGAAACCAAGATCTCCAAAGCCGAGCTCGAAAGGGTGAAGGCGCGGGTGCCGGAGCTGAAGGACAAGGATTTCTGCACGGCGATGCTGCATGAACTCTGGCACGCGGTCGAGGCGGACCGGGGAGAATGGAGCAACGACACGACGGACGGCGTCTACGATGATGAGATACAGGCGGTCATGTTCCAGAACTTCCTCCATGCGATCAGAGGAGTGGATCCGCGGACAGCATACGGTGGGACCAGCATAGCGGGTCACCTTGGGATCGAAGTCCCTGAGCCGGAGGAAGCGGTCGAAGCGATCGAAATATCCGCTGAAATGTCCTATGACCACGTCGCCCCTGGGAGTTACAGCGAGGTTTATCTCGTGGTCAATACGACACCGGGGGTCACGGTAGACGTATCGCTCGCCGGCCCTGGCGTGTTTAGCGCCTCGGACCAGTCGCAGACGGCTGACGCGGACGGCAAGGCGAAGTTCACCTGGCGCATAGTCTCTTACGGCGCCTATGAGGTCACCGGAATGGTAGCCGGGACACCTTTTACATCCAGCGTGAACGTTCAGTAGCCCGGTTCGACAATCCGATATGCAATGATAACCGCCACCTTCGGGGGCGGTTTTCACATTGACAGGCCGATGATGCGGGTGTACGGTGCGATGTTCTTTGACAATAGGAGGAAGAATGCCTGAGCTTAATAGTGCCCTGTCCAGCGGATGGGTCATCGCGCCGATGTTGCTGACCGTTTGCGCGGTCGTTGCCCTGGTCTGGGCGAAAGTCGATGTGTGGAAGGGTGAGAAACAGATGCTGGCCAGGAGAGTCAAGCCGCTCGCATCTCTCGGTTTCCTGCTGACCGCCCTTCTGGCCGGAGCCTGGGGTAACCCCCTCGGTCAGCTGATCTTTGTCGGCCTCCTGCTGGGAGCGATCGGCGATGTCCTGCTGATCCCTGAAGGGAAGGGCGCCAGCTTCATGCTGGGAATGACCTCCTTTCTCGGCGGACACGTCATCTATGTCTACGCCTTCTTCGCTTACGGCCTGTTCACCGCCTGGAGCGGACTGACGATCATGATGATGGTCTGTATCGGCGGGATCAGCCTGAGGATATTCTGGCCGCGCGTCCAGGGAATACTGCGGCCCCTGCTGGTCGCCTACATCATCGTCATCGGACTGATGGCCGTCTCGGCCACCGGAATGACCGTCGTCCATAGGAGCGCCCTGTACCTCACGGCGGCCGGCCTGTTCGTGGGCTCAGACATCCTCGTAGCCCGCGACCGTTTCATCCGGAGCCAGCCCGTCAACGGGGTCATCGGTCTCCCGATGTATTACCTGGCCCAGCTGATGTTCGCCCTGGCGGCGGGGGCCGGCGCGGCCCTTTGAGCGGTCCTGCCGCCACCGACTCCGGACGTTGTCCGGAGTTTTTGTTTGGGGGGGTGTGCCCATTAGCGGGCGTCTTCCTTTCTGGTACGATGATATATACAGGATGATAGCGCACATCGTTATGCTGATGATCGGTCACCGCGGCGCTCCGAATATCAAAACCGAGAACACGCTCGGCTCTTTCAGGACAGCTCTCCGCCAGAGGGCGGACATGATCGAATTCGACGTGCGCCGGACGAAAGACGGGAAGATCGTGGTGATGCACGATGATGACATCCGTCGGACGACGGACGGGAAGGGCCTGGTGCGTGAGCTCACCCTGAAGCAGATACGGAAAGCCCGGACAGGTGACGGCGAGCGGGTACCGACCCTCGGAGAGGCCCTTGATCTCCTCAAAGGAAGGGCCGCCGGCAAGATCGAGATCAAATCCCGTGGCATCGAGGAGCAGGTGATGCGTGAAGTGGCAAAAAGACGGATGGTCCGGGAGGTGATCATCATCAACGATATGCCGGTGACCTTGCGGCGGGTGAAAGGCCTGCATCCGCAGGTGAAGACCGAGCTCGGCGGCTTCAGACGGAAGAAGTGGCGCGGCCTGATGGTCCGACGGGCACTGAACGCGCGCGCGGACATCCTCTCTCCACACTACGAACTGACGACCAAGGCACTCGTGGACGAGTGTCATGAGAACGGACTGCAGGTGCATGTGTGGACGGTCAATGACAAGAAAACGGCACGCGTCTTACGCCAGCTTGGCGTCGACGGGATCACGACCGACAGATTAGATCGTATTTTATAGAACTGAACAGCGACCTCCAGAGCAGTGACGACGCCTTAAACCCCATTCGAGCGGATGGGGTTTTTGATTAAGTGAGTGTCGGCTACCGTTAAATGTGCGACACTCGACTTCGCTAAAGTTAGCAAATAAATTGGAACGAAATAAGGTGTCATTCAATTTTGACAAAATAGCCTTAATTTTGCTAATTTAAGCTAAAAAATCGTTCCAATTCTGGATTCAAGAAACGGGCCGGTGTTCCAATTTGATCATCTATTCGAGTCCTAGTCCCGCAGCCACGAGAATCCGAGCCTTTTGGCTCGGATTTTGGTACACTAATCATGACAAAAATCATGAAATCTTTTTATCATTATGGATCTCGCTACATTCATAAAAGTTTACGTCGTATCAGTCCCGATCTTTTTCGCGATCGATCTCGTCTGGCTGGGGGTCGTCGCTAAGGGTATTTACGGCAAGTACATGGGTCATCTGATGCGACCCACACCGAACTGGGCCGCCGCGGTGACCTTCTATCTCATATTCATCGTCGGTCTCGTGATCTTTTCCATCTATCCGGCGTTGAAGAACAGCTCTTGGTCGTACGCCGCTCTGTATGGTGCGATGTTTGGCTTCTTTACTTACATGACCTTCGATCTCACGAATCTTGCCGTCCTGAAGGGTTACCCCTGGCAGATAGCGATCATCGACATCGTCTGGGGTATCGCCCTGTCGTTTTCCGTATCCGCGCTCTCTTACCTGATCTGCAGCAAGTATCTCGGCCTCTGATTGTGCACAAAAAGCGTTGATGCACCGTCTCTTATGAAGAAAAGACTCGCCATAATCGGTTCCGGCATATCCGCGATGGGTTCGGCTTATCACTTGAGAGATGATTTCGACGTCACTCTCTTTGAGAAGAACGACTACCTCGGTGGGCATACTCATACGCACCGTCTGCGTGAAAACGGCCATGAATTCACGGTCGATACGGGATTCATCGTCTTCAACCGGAACACGTATCCGAATCTCGTCCGCCTGTTCAAGGAGCTCGGCGTCAGGAAGCAGAAATGCGAAATGACGTTTTCTGTATGGAATCACGATACAGGCCTGCAATATTCGAGTACCGGCCCATCCGGTCTTTTCGCGCAGAGGAAGAGGCTCGTTTCGGCTCGTTATTGGAGATTTCTGCTCGAGATCCCCAAGTTCTATAGGATGGCCTTGGCCGATCGGGACAAGATGTCCGACAATCGCGAAACGATCGCCGAGTATTGCCGGCGCAAAGGGCTGTCCGAGGACCTGCTTCAGAATTATCTGGCGCCGCTTTCCGCGGCCGTCTGGTCCACCGGGCAGGTCAATGCCGACGCATACGATTTCCCGATCGCCATAATCATCCCGTTTTTCTTCAATCACGGCATGCTCAAGCTCTGGCCGCCGGTCCAATGGTATTCAGTAGTAGGCGGCTCCGATACCTATACCCGCAGGATCATCGAGACCGGCGATTTCGACATCCGACTGCACGAGCCCGTGGTCAGGGTGGTGGAGTCGGCAGACGGAGTCACTGTAGAGACGCCCAAGGGGTCATATGATTTCGATTACGCGGTCCTGGCGAGCCATTCGGACGAGAGCCTGAGACTCGTCCCGGACCTCGCGCCCGGGAAGAGGGAACTCCTTGGACAGTTCGGCTATACCCCGAATACGGCGATCCTTCATACGGACAGTTCTGTCATGCCGCCGAATAGGAAGGCCTGGGCCGCTTGGAATCAGGGTATCAAGACCTTATCGGACAGCAGAAAGGTGACGTCAACCACATACTGGATGAATCCGTTGCAGCATACGGATTCCAGAAAGGATCATTTTGTCTCGATAAATCCGTTCACGCCAGTCGATCCGGATAAGGTGATCAAGGAGATCCAATACTCTCACCCTCACTTTACGGTGGAGAATTTCTCCCGCCAGCCCGAACTGCACTCGCTCAATGAGGATACTCGCATCTTTTTCGCCGGCGCCTACTTCCGGTGGGGGTTCCATGAGGACGGCCTCTGCTCGGCCCTTAAGGTCGTTGAGCGCCTGAAACCGTTAGCATGACCGCGATGAATTCAGCAGCCTACATAGGAAAGCTCGCACATGCCCGGACAAAGCCGCGCAAAAACGCCTTTTCGTACCCGGGCTACATGATGTATCTCGACCTCGACGAGATTCCCGACCTACATCGGAAGCTCACGCTTTTTTCGATGGATCGCTTCAACCTCTTCAGTTTTCACGATCGCGACCATTTCAAGTTCATCGATCAGGATGATCCGACGGCGCAGACGATCATGAAGGAGAACGTCTCTTTCAAGGCCGAGAGGTATCGCGGAAAGAAGACGACTAAGGAGCGCATCGGGTTACTGCTGCGTGATGCGGGATTCGATTTTTCTTTAGGTCGGGTGATGGTTCTGACGAACCTGCGGACATTCGGTTACACCTTCAATCCGGTCTCTTTCTACTATTGTTACGATGCCGACGGAATCTTCCGGGTCCTTTTGAGCGAGGTCAACAACACGTTCGGGGACCAGAAGATGTACTTCACACCGATCAGGGATCCGAAAGCTGATCTTCACGGCCATCGACAGCAGAAGAATTTCTACATCTCGCCATTCATCGATCATGACAATATCCTTGAGTGGAGTTTCAGTGAACCCGGTGATTCGGTGATGATCTCAGTCGATTCTCAGGAAGGCGGTGAGAGCGAGCTCAAGGCGACATTCGTGGGTGCCCGACACGAGCTCACTGACGGACTGCTGTTCAGGCTCAATTTCCGGTACCCCCTGTTCACCCTGATGGTCATCGGTCGTATCTACTATCAGGCCTTGAAACTGTTCCTTAAGAAGATACGCTTCCGGGATAAGGAGGAAGAGGA
>LJNP01000012.1 GCA_001303185.1 Parcubacteria bacterium SG8_24 | reverse complement strand
CCTATGAAGATCGTCGTCGGTTTGGGTAATCCCGGCAGGAAATACGAAGCCACCAGACACAACGTCGGCTTCCGGGTGTTGCGTGCCTTCCATACGATCCATGCCCCTGATTTCGGGGGGTGGCGTGAGGAGGCGGACGCCCTGGTTTCCGAGGGCAGCCGGGACGGTGCCAGGACGGTGCTGTTGCTGCCGACCACCTTCATGAACGCTTCCGGAGACGCGGTGGGGCGACTCGTCAGGTATCTCCGGATCGACCCGGCCGACGTTCTGGTGGTGCTGGACGACCTCGACCTCCCTTTGGGCAAGATCCGGGCCCGCTCCGCCGGTAGTTCGGGCGGCCACAAGGGTCTCGATTCGGTAATCGAAAACCTGGGAACGGAGGGTATTCCCCGGCTGCGCCTCGGTATAGCCGGCACAGGCGCGGCCTCCCTGGAAGCGGAAAAGTATGTCCTGCAGCGGTTCGATGACGAAGAGCAGAAAACGATCGAGGAGGCGATCGGCCAAGCCGTACGGGCCATCGATGTCTGGCTCACTCAAGGCATCGAAGCGACGATGAACCAATCCAACTGACCCACTCCGGATACGGTGACCACAAAGGGGCCTCAGCCCCTTTTTAGCGCCGCCTGACCCGACACCGGTCTCCACAGGCGGACTTGACTGACGTCGCGTTTCCCTATACGGTCCGGCCGCTATGGACGAGTCGGCCAAAGGTTTCCTGTGCGGCCTCCTGCGGGGGATGGGTCACGACGGACCGCTCCTCAATCGCGCCATGGCCGCCGGCCCGGACATAGAGACGCTGAGGTGGGCCGACCGGAAGACGTTACGACACGCCGGCCTGACGCCACGTCTCATCGGCGGACTGATGGCGGCCCGGGTAAGCATCAGACCGGACGAAGAATCCGCTGACCTGCGGCGACACGACATCAAGGTACTGACGATCGATGAGGCGGCCTATCCGCCGCTGCTACGTCAGATCACGGACCCGCCGCTGGCGATCTTCACGCGCGGTGCGGCGATGATAACCGACAACGACCTGATGCTGGCCGTGGTAGGCACGAGAAAGATGAGCGATTACGGACGCCGATCCGTCAAAAAGGTGACTGAGGGTCTGGTCGCTGCCGGCGCGGTCATAGTGAGCGGTCTGGCCCTGGGTACGGACGGTGAGGCACACCGGACCACCCTGGACGCCGGGGGTCTGACGATAGCCGTCACCGGCTCCGGCGTCGACGATTCCAGCATCTATCCGCGTTCCCATGTCGGGCTGGCCAGACGCATCTTGGAGCGGAGCGGCGCGCTCATCTCCGAGCATCCGCCCGGAACACGGGCCCGAAAACACCATTTCCCGCTACGTAACCGTATCGTCGCCGGGCTGTGTCATGGTGTCGCGGTCATGGAAGCGGCCGAAAGGTCCGGAGCCCTGATTACGGCCCGCCTTGCCCTCAATTACGACCGGGAGGTATTCGCCCTCCCCGGACCGATCGACTCACCTCGTCTGACCGGGTCCAACCGGCTGATCGCCCAGGGCGCCTGCCCTATCCTGTCGGGTTCGACCCTGCCGCGTCATTTCGGCCGGGACGGACAGGCGCGGACCCGGACCGACGAACCGACCGATCCGGCCGGCACGGCGGTCCTGGCCGCCCTCCACGAAGGCTATCAGACGTTGGACCGGATATGTTCCCGGACCGGCCTCGAGACCGGCGTAACGCTCTCAATCCTGACCTCTTTTGAGATAGAGGGGACCATAACCCGGACGGGCGGCAGATACTTTATATAATTGACAGTCATCCGCTCCTGCGGTTACGCTGTCATGGAAACGCGCGACCGGCGAACACCCGGACCTGAAGCGCCACCATCAACCGCTATGAAAAAACTGATTATCGTAGAGTCGCCCACCAAGGCGAAGACCATCTCGAAATTCCTGGGGCGGGGATTCGCGGTCCTTTCCTCTTTCGGTCATATCCGCGATCTGCCCAAGAACGAACTGGGGGTGGATACCGAGAAGGACTTCCGGCCCCGCTACATCATCCCCACCAAATCACGCAAGGTGGCCAACGAGCTGAAGAAGGCCGCCAAGGGGGCCGATGCGGTCTATTTCGCCTCCGACGAGGATCGGGAGGGCGAAGCGATCGCCTGGCACCTCAGCGAGATACTCGGCACCGACAAATCCAAGCCGACCCGCATATCGTTCCATGAGATCACGGCCGAGGCGGTCACCAGCTCCCTGGAGAACCCGCGGGGCATCGACATGAATCTGGTGGACGCCCAACAGGCGCGCCGCATCCTGGACCGGCTGGTCGGTTACGAACTGTCACCCTTCCTGTGGCGCAAGGTGGCCCGGGGACTTTCCGCCGGACGGGTGCAGTCGGTCATCGTCCGCCTGATAGTGGAGCGGGAGAGGGAGATCGAGGCCTTCAAGCCGCGCGAATACTGGAGCGTAGAGGCGAGGCTGCGGAAGGAACCGGAGGGTTCACCGACCTTCGAAGCGAAGCTGCTGCGTCGGGACGGCAAGTCGCTGGACAAGTTCGCGCTCGGCGACGCCGAAGCGGCCCGCCAGATCGTCGATGACCTGACCCAAGCCGACTGGAAGATAGCATCGATCGAACGGAAGAAGGTCAAACGCAGCCCCCTTCCCCCTTTCATCACCTCGACGCTGCAGCAGGAGGCCAATAACCGTCTCGGGTTCTCGGCCAAACAGACGATGACCATCGCCCAACAGCTCTATGAAGGTATGGAGCTGGGTGACCGCGGGTCGACCGGTCTGATCACCTACATGAGGACAGACTCGGTCAGCCTTGCCGATAAGTTCATCAAGGAGGCGCGGGCGCTGATCTCCGGACGATACGGACAGGGCGCGATACCTTCGGCGCCGCGGCGTTATAAGACCAAATCGAGGACCGCTCAGGAGGCCCACGAGGCGATACGGCCGACCGACGTGTCACTCGATCCCGAAAGCGTTGCCCCACACCTGAACGACCGACAGAGGAAACTCTATGAGCTGATCTGGCGGCGGGCCGTGGCCTCCCAGATGGTCGACGCTGAATTGGCCACCTCATCGGTGGATATCGACGCCTCCCACGAAGAAGGGGTCGCGGTCTATACCTTCCGGGCCAACGGCTCGACGATCGCCCGCAAGGGATTCCTTGAGGTGTACGAGACGGAGACCAAGGAAGCGATCCTGCCGGAACTTGCCGAGGGGGAGGCCGTACTGGCGGAGGAGATCACCCCCAAACAGCACTTCACCGAACCGCCGCCGCGATATACCGAAGCTTCCTTGGTGAAGACGCTGGAGGAGAACGGCATCGGCCGGCCGTCGACCTATGCGCCGACGATCTCGACCGTCCTGGACCGGGGATATGTCGAGAAGGAGGCCAAGAAACTCAAACCTACGGAACTGGGCCTGCTGGTCACGGACCTGCTTATCCAGCATTTCCCGGACATCGTCGACTTCAAGTTCACCGCCCGCATGGAAGAGGATCTGGACATGGTGGCCAGCGGAGACAAGAAGTGGGTGCCGCTCATCCGCGAATTCTATGTCCCGTTCAAGGAACACCTGACCAAGAAAGACAAGGAGATATCGAAGAAGGACCTGACAGAACGTCAGACCGACGAGATCTGCGAAAGCTGCGGCAAACCGATGGTCGAGAAGATCGGCCGGTACGGACGGTTCCTGGCCTGCACGGGCTTCCCCAAGTGCCGCTTCACCAAACCGCTCGAACAGGACGGACAGGACAAGCGTCCGGCGGCCACGGTCTCCTCAGAGAAATGTCCGGAATGCGGCGAACCCATGATGCTCAAGCAGGGCAAGTACGGATCGTTCATGGGCTGTTCGCAATATCCCAAATGCAGGGCGATCAAGCCGATACTCAAGAAGGTGGGCGTCAAATGCCCCTCCTGCGGCGAAGGGGACATAATCGAGAAGCGGACGCGGAAAAGCAAGGTCTTCTACGCCTGCTCACGTTATCCCGACTGCACCTTCGCCCTCTGGTCACGTCCGGTCGGGGAAAACTGTCCCGAGTGCGGGGGGCTGATGGTCGTAGGTAAGGGCAACACCGTGAAGTGCTCCGGGGAATCCTGTGATTACGAGCGGGAAGTCAAGAAATGATATCCTCCAAAGGCATCCGAGATCCTGACCCGACACCCCGCGTGTCGGGTCTTGCGGTCGCGGATTGACCATAGAGCTCTTTACGGGCCTGTTATAAAATGGTATCGTCAGGAGTCTCTCCCTGAATGACCTTATGACACCGGGGGTCAACAACCTGCTCAAGAAAGTGGCCGCCTACAAGCCGTCGGAAGACGTGGAGCTGGTGCGGCGGTCTTTCGAGTTCGCCGCTGAAGCGCACTCCGGACAGAAAAGGGTCTCCGGCGACCCCTATATCGTGCATCCGGTGGCCACCGCGGAGATACTGGCGGACATGCATATGCCGACCAGCATCGTCGTGGCCGGACTGCTGCACGACGTGCCGGAGGATACCGACCGGACGCTGGATGACGTGCGTGAAGCCTTCGGCGAGGATGTGGCTTCCATGGTCGGCGGCATAACCAAGCTGGGAAAGATCAAATACCGGGGCATCGACCGTTACTCCGAGAACCTGCGCAAGATGTTCATCGCCATGGCTTCAGACGTGCGCGTCATCCTCATCAAGTTCGCTGACCGGATACATAACCTACAGACGCTTTCGGCGCTGCCGCCGCACAAGCAGAAACGGATCGCCCTGGAATCTCTGGAGATCTACTCCCCTATCGCCAATCGTCTGGGGATGAACATCATGAAGAGCCGGATGGAGGACCTGGCCTTCGCCAAGGCCATGCCCAAGGAATACGAATGGCTGCTGGCGCTCTCCCAGAAGGCGATCAAGGTCAAGCGGGGTTACATCGATAACGTGCGCCAGATAGTCCAGCAGGAGCTGACCCAGGCAGGCATCCCCACGGTCGAGATACACGGCCGGGTCAAGCACCTGTACAGCCTCTATAAGAAGCTGCTCCGCCATGACCGCGACATGGTGCAGGTCCACGACCTGATCGCGCTGCGCATCATCGTCCCCAGCGTCGCCGACTGCTACGCGGCGCTCGGCATCATCCATCAGCGGTGGCGGCCTTATAAGGGACGGATAAAAGACTATATCTCGCAGCCCAAACCCAACGGCTACCAGTCGCTCCATACCACCGTCTTCTGCGAAGGCGGTGAGGTGGCGGAATTCCAGATACGCACCGAACAGATGCATCAGGAGGCGGAACGCGGCATCGCCGCCCACTGGAAATACGATGAGGGAGGCAAGCGGGCCACCCCGGCGATGAAGAAGGAGTATACCTGGGTCAACGAACTGGCTTCGCTCAAGACCGACCGGGACAATACCGACTCTTTCCTGGCTGCGCTGGAGAAGCTGAAGATCGAGGTCTTCCAGAACCGCATATTCGTCTTCACCCCCAACGGCGACGTCATCGACCTGCCGGAGGGGGCTACGCCGGTCGACTTCGCCTATGCCATACACACCCAGATCGGTGACAGTTGCGTCGGCGCCCGCATCAATGACCAGATAGTCAGCCTCGATTCGCCGCTCTCGTCCGGCGATTGCTGCGCCATCATCGTGGACAAGAACCGGAAAGGTCCCAATCCCGACTGGCTGAAATTCGTCAAGACCAGCGGGGCCCGATCCAAGATAAAGAGCCGGACACGGCACAAGCTGAACAAGTGGATCCAGGAGCTGGAAGGCGGCAAGGATGACCGTTCCAAACGATCCTGAACGCCCGAGCCCGCCATTCCTGTCCGTCCGACCGAAAAAATTCCGCTTAAAAACGCCGCTCTCGACGCGGCGTTTCCGGTTTTGGCTTCACTGCAGCCCCTCAGGAGCTGAGACGCTCTATCAGACGTTCCAGTTCCTCTTCGGAGAAATAGTGCAGGACCACCTTGCCCCGCCCCTTCTTTCCGGATATCTCGACCTTGGTCCCTAAGGCCTCCCTGACGCGCCCGGCCGCGGCAAGCAGGGCCGGATCCTGGCGGTTCCGCCCCTTGACCCGGCTGGCCCCCACCTCGGCTTGACGTGAAGTGATATTCCCGGAAAGCATCTTCCTGAACAGGGCCAGCTGTTTCCTCTCATCATCGATACCGACCAGCGTCCGGGCACTGCCGGCGGCGATCTTCCCGGCCGCCAACGCCTCCTGGATCGGCACCGGCAACTCCAACAGACGCAGCGTGTTGGCCACGGTCGAACGGGCCTTCCCCCCCTGCCCGGCCACCGCTTCCTGAGTCAGCCCGAAATCATCCATCAACCGGCGGTAGGCCTTGGCCTCTTCGATGGGGTTCAGGTCCTCGCGCTGGATGTTCTCGATGAGCGCCAGTATCAGGCGGTCCCGCCTGTCGGCGTCCCGGACGATCACCGGAACGGTCGGCAGTCCCAGCATCCTGGCGGCGCGCAAGCGCCTTTCGCCGGCGATCAGCTCATACTTGCCGGCGCCCCTGGAAGATACGGAAAGGGGCTGCAGTATCCCGTGCTCCCGTATCGACTTCATCAGTTCTTCGAGTCCGTTGTGGCCGAAATGCGATCGTGGCTGTTCGGAATTGGCCATGATCGAACTTACCGGCACATGCAGGGTGCCGTTACCCGCTTCCCGGGAAGCGTCCGGAGACGACTCCCGATCATCGGCCGGCCGCTGAACGGCGACCGTATTGACTTCGGTCTTCTGCGGAATCAGTGCGCCCAGCCCGCGACCGAGCCCGCTCATCTTCTTGGCCATAAGACTCAAAACGAATTCTCGCGTTCCATTATCTCCCTGGCCAGACGGTCATAGGCCTTAGCGCCCTTGGACCAGGGATCGTACTGCAGGATCGACTGGCCGAAGCTGGGCGCTTCGGCCAACCTGACGTTCCGCGGGATGACGGAACGGAATATCTTGTTGGGGAAATGACGATAGAGTTCCTGCATGACGTCATTGGACAACTTATTGCGTCCGTCGAACATGGTGAGGACCGCGCCCAGTATCTCGAGATTCGGCTTCAGGCCACCCCGCACCAACTCGATGGTGCTCAGCAGCTGACCTAAGCCCTCGAGAGCATAATATTCGGCCTGTACCGGGATCAATACCTTATCGGCTGCGACCAGACTATTGACCGTCAGGAGTCCCAAAGAAGGCGGACAGTCGATTATCACGTAATCGAAATCATTGCGTGACTCGAGCAGGGCATCGGCTAGGCGGAATTCACGCCGCTCCATCTCCACCAGTTCGACCGTAGCCCCGGCCAACGCCGGAGTCGAAGGGGCGATCTTGAGACCCTCGATCCGGGTCGGCAGGATGACCTGACCGAGATCCCGCTGACCGATCAGCACCTCATAAAGTCCGGCCTCCAGTTCATGGCGTTCCAGGCCGCAGCCCGAGGTCGCATTGGATTGGGGGTCCATATCGACCAGCAACACGAAACGACCCTTCGCGGCCAGGAAGGAGGCCAGATTGACGGCGGTCGTGGTCTTACCGACGCCCCCCTTCTGGTTGACGACGGCCATAAGATAAGCCATAACGATAGACACTTTACCTCATCCGCAGGCCTTTGACAAATCGCTATTTGGCTTATACAATGGGCAAATCCGGCCTTATCCGAGCCGCGGTGGCGGAACTGGCAGACGCACACGACTCAAAATCGTGCGGGGTTTCCCCATGAGGGTTCGATTCCCTCCCGCGGCACCATCCCCGGACGCCCCGCCCCGGCGGGACGCCGGGGGATGCGATCAAGAAGAACAGGAAAAACCGCCTTCAGCAGGCGGTTTTAGGTAAGGCCGGGTAGGTGCCAGGGGCTTCTTCAAGGGAAGAAAAGCCGCCTGACATCCTCGAGCGAACCCAAGGACACGACCTCCGACCAGGGTATCTGAAAGATCAGGGCGGTCACCCACATCGAGACCAGGAACAGTCCGATGGTGTAAGCGGACCAGATGGCCACGAGCATGAAACCGGCCGAGCTGCGATATGCCTGCCGATCGCGCACCATCCCGCGATACGTCCAAACCAGAAAAACGAAAATCACTATCCCGATGCCCGACAGCGTCAGGACATGCTGGGCCGCCAAGGACAAGCCGAATGCCAGGCCGATAGCGACGATCCCGCTCGCATATGCCAGAACCCGAAAATCCATCTTGATGACCTCCGCCGATGAAAGGGTCCGGGAAGAAGTTACCGCCATCCGGACAGTCCGTCAACCCGCCGGACAAAAAAGTCCGGTCTGATCCGGACTTTTCGTCAAAGACTGAACACCGAACCGAACTTGGAGACGACCGCCTCCAGCAGGCCGAGATAGACCGAGACCCAGAAGCCGACAGCCACCAGGGTGGTCAGGAAGACGTAGAGCCAAGCCCGCCGTTCCGGCAGACCGAGAAACCTGACGACCAAGGCAGCGAAGAACGGCCCGAAGATCATCGCGGCGGCCAGGACCAGGGCGAACGGACCTCTGCGTCGGACCCAGGGCCAGATACCCCTGGACAACCTCTCCTCATCGACGGTCAGAAAACGCCGCACCCAAGGCCGCTCCCAGAAAGAGCCTCTGGGCCGCGAGGCCGGCTTCATCAGGATAAGGACCGAACCGGCCAGCAAGATGCCCACCCCGAAGAATGTCGGGTAGGCCCAGTAACGCAGGTGGTGTGTGGCGGCGACGACAAAGCCGGAAAGGCCGAAAGTCAGCACGATGGAGCCGACACCGATCAGGGCATAGAAGATCCGCTTGAATCCCTTCACCCCTGCCTCCTTTTTCAAAGGTTCACGGTTTCACCCTAGACCATCCGGCCGACAAAGGGCAATATCGCCGGGCCGAAACGCAAAAAGGGCCCTTCAGCCCTCGGGATTTTCGCCACTCACCGACCCTCACCTACAACATCGCCCTCATCAGGAAGAACAGGGCGATGCCCTGAAGGATCAGGCTGTAACGCAAGGGGATATCGTCCTTGAACCGCCTGACCCGGCTTATCACCAGCTTATGGTTCCGCATGTGGAAATCGTTGAACCAGGACAATTTCCTTTCGAACCAGCGGCGGCGCGGCTTATAGACCTCATAGAGACCGACCAGCAGGTCAGGCAGCAGTCCGCCGATGATTCCCATGGCCACGTTCACCGGAGAGAAAAAGTCCTGTCTCAGGAAAAAGAGAGCGATAATGACGGCTGTGGCCAGGGTGTCCAGACCCACGTACAGGAAGGCTTGCCGGGCCTTGCGACCGCTCGAGAACTGCTCATACATGTGGTGGTCGCCATGGGGTATGGCATCAAGAAAGAAGTGGGACAAGAAACCCAAAATAAGGGCTACCGAGGGACTGGAGACCGCATTTCCGGCCACCGCACCGACTGTCGCATGTACGGCTAAAAGCATAGGTTTATGCCTAAAATATAACAGGGTCTCCGATCAGTAACAAGTGGGGCGACCGCCTCCGAACGAGGCTCGGAGGCCGACGTCGGGCGCATCTTGCCAAGATGACCGTTCTGTGGTAAAGTTTCTACGATAAGCTCAAAAGGCTGTTTTTTAGCAGAAATATGCGGAAAAAGAAGCATAATTCAGACGAAATACGGTTCTGTCAGTCCCGCCTCCATAAGCAACTCTATGAGTTCACCCACGGAGAGGTCTGTTATCTGATTAACCTGGAATGGGAGGGTGGAAGACCGATCCGTATGGTGGTCTGCGGCGATTGTTTCTCACGAAATATCGGGACCCTGATCAAGGAGATAAAGATCGACAATCCGCGTGTACCTACGCAGACTGAAGAGCAGCGGCTGCTGGCGACCGCCTGAACTGCGGCCGGAAGACATGAAGCCTAAAGCCCGACGGAGGACGGGCTTTTTTGATAGGTAAAACACACAAAGGACCCCTTTAGAGGGTCCTTTGTCATGGTAGCGAGGGTGGGGACCCCCTCGCTCCGACTCGGGCCTGGGCGCTGCGCACCGGACGCTGCGCCAGCTCGCGTCCTCTCGCGCCCTTCGATCCCTTTTTGAAATCATGGACAAAGGACCCCTTTAGAGGGTCCTTTGTCATGGTAGCGAGGGTGGGGATCGAACCCACGACCTAGGGCTTATGAGTCCCTCGCTCTGACCAACTGAGCTACCTCGCCGAATGCCCCAACAACGTACACTACCGGTGCCTTTTTGACAAGATGACCGCACGACATCAGGTCATGCGGTCATCTTGGTTGCGGGGCCGGGATTCGAACCCGGGATCTCGAGGTTATGGGCCTCGCGAGATGCCACTTCTCCACCCCGCGCCGTCGCGGCCACTTCAGGGCCACTCAGCGTGCATCCTAAACCAGTCCGGCTGATCAGTCAATACCCAAGCCCATCCGACCCGCCCGACAACCCACTAGACCCGATAGGGCGTGCCGGCCGCACGCTCATAGACCCGGATGGTCTCTCTGGCCGTCCTGTCCCAACTGAACAGCGCGCCGCGCTCCTGTCCCGTCGCTGCCATATTTTTGGCGAACCGGTCGTCATTGTAGAACTGCAGCAGGGCCTCGGCGATATCCTCGTCATCATATGGATTGACCAAGACAGCCGCCTCGCCACAGATCTCCTCCAGTACCGGGATGCGGCTGCATACCACCGGAGTGCCCGACTGCAAAGCCTCCATCACCGGCAGGCCGAAGCCCTCGAAATAGGAAGGGAAGATGAACACCTTGGCCTCGTGCAACAGGACCCGCTTCTCTTTAGGTGAGACATAGCCGACATAACGGACCCTCTCTTCACCCCGCTTGTTGCGGCCGAGCGCGGCATTAGCCTGGCGGATCGTCTCGAATACCGTTTTGGCCTTCCAGCCCCGCTTGCCCGCAATCACCAGGACGGCGTCGTCGTGCCGACCCCGCGATCTCTCCATGAAAAGTACGAAGGCCCGGACCGCTGCCTCGACGTTCTTCCGCGGCTCCAAGGTCCCCAAGAACAGCGCATATCTCTTCCGTTCGAGGGAGTATTTCCTCATGACCGTCTTCCGGAAAGACGCATCACGGTGACTGGGTGCCGGGACCCGCACCAGGCCGCCCTCATGTACCACATCGATGTCCGATCCGGCGACGGAAAAGAGCCTGATCAGGTCCCATTTGGTCTGTCGGGACACGGCGATGATCCTCTCCGCGTGACGCACGGAACGGGGCACCACCAGCTTCCGCGAAAAGATATCCGCGCCCGGCACCCGTTCCGGAAACCATTCCGGATAATCGAAGACGGCCAGGTCATGGACCGTAACCACGGCTCTCCCCGAATAGAGCAGCGGGATGACGTTGGCCGGCCCGTGCAGCAGATCCAGGCGTTGACGACCGAAGAGCGACGACAGCAGGACGTGATTGGTCAGGAGCGGGATGCGGGGTCCGACATGACCCACCGCCACGGTCTCCCAGGAACCCGACACCTGACCGAGCTTCCGGCCGACCAGGTCCTCGGCGCCGGGATTGACGAAAAGCACGTAGTGGTTATCCTTGTCGAGTTCCAGAAGATGCCGGACCAGGTAATACGTATAATGTCCTATCCCAGCGAACGAGCCCCGGGCCGGATCCAGGATAGTCCTGCAATCGATTCCGATCCTCATAAGGCGATCATAACAGGATGAAGGACAGGGACGATAAGACGCCGGTCGTGATGAGCGTGACGATCGCCGCAGCCATCAGCACGCCGACAATCACCAGCGGGAAACACTTGCGGAACGGGATCCCGAACAGGAAGGCGGCGATAGAGCCGGTCCAGGCTCCGGTCATAGGTAGGGGCAGACCCACGAAAAACGGCAGGGCCAACAGGCCGTATCGTTCGTAACGACCCCGGAAGGTCCGCCGGGAACGCCTCAGGATCATGTCGGTCCAGAGCCTCAACCTTCCCTTATGACCATCCATGACCCTCAACCACCACTTACCCAGGCCGTAGACGGCCAGGGTCGGAAAGAGGTTGCCGATGACGGACAAAAAAACGGCGCTGGTGACCGGCATGCCGAAGGCGCCGATGGCCAAGGGGATCGACCCCCGGAGCTCTACCACAGGTGAGGCCGCCAACACCATGACCGTCGCGGCTCGCACCATCTCACTGCCCATGAATCCCGTATCCATATCAGTCCCATGAGAACGCGTCGAAGGCCCAGAATATAAGCTCCTTGACCTCCTTGAACCTGGCTTCCCGGGACTCTGAATCGAGCACCACGGCGATGACGCCGTGCCCTTGCGCGTCCCTGGCTCCGGCCCCGAAACAGTACCCGGCCTCGTTGAGGTATCCGGTCTTCCCGCCAAGAAACTCGTAGGGGGGAGCGTTCAGGAAACTGTGCAGCAGGTCATCAGTGCTCCAGACCCGATGTCGAAGACCGGTAACGGCGCGGAGAGACAGCTCGGGTCGGAGCAGGGCTCGGGTTATCTCCGGACTTTCCAGGGCCCGACGCAGCAGCTTGGCGACATCACGGGCACTGGCGACGTTTTCCGGACTCAACCCGGTCGGTTCGTCGAAATACGAATCGGTCATGCCGATCCGGTCCGCCAGGTCATTCATCCGATCCGCGAACTCCGCCGGAGACAGACCGGTCGAACCGGCCAGGGCGACCGTAGCCGTATTGGCTGAAGCGACGAGAGACAGGTCAAACAGGTCCCGCAACCTGAATACCTCCCCAGGAATGACGTAAGGTATGTTGCCGGACCTCACGTCATCGCCGCCGATAGTCACCAGACCCTCCCAATCAGGCTCCGATTCAAGTACCGTCAGCGCGGTCAGCAGTTTGGTGATGGAAGCGATCGGCTGCGGCGTGCCGGCGCCCTTGGCGAACAGCTCCTTGCCCGAACCCAAATCGACGACCACCGCGGACCGGGCGCTGATCTCGACGCCTACGCGCCTCGCGTCACGGGTCACGGGGGCTCCCGCCGCCGGAGGCGCTGACGTCTGTCGTGTCACTGCCGACGTATAGGGATACCACGAATCCCGGAGGTAATCATCGACCGAAAGCGCCGGTTGGACCGGCGCTAGCGCCATGGATAGGGTCAGGGCCATCAGGAAAGAAAACATGCCGCCTCCATCAATCGTCACCGCCATCGGTTCCCGAGGCGCCGGTGGGCGCCCCTTCCGCCGATACGGGTTCCGCTGATTTGTTCTCCATGTCCAATATCCTGACGATATTCTCGTGCGACCGCAGCTTATCGTAATCCGGCAGCTGCTCCACCGACGACAGGCCCAGGAACCGGAGGAAATCAATCGTGACCCGATATCGGGTACCCGGCTTGCCGCTGCCGTTAACTGTTTCCACCAGTCCGCGCATCATGAGGTTGCGCAGGATCAGGCTGCAGTTGACGCCGCGTATCTGCTCCAGTTCCTCCTTAAGGACCGGGCCGCGATAGGCGATGATGGTCAGGGCCTCGAGCGACGGCCTGGTCAGTTCACCGGTCGTCTCGTCCTTGAGGTACGCCTGAACCAGAGAGGAATTGTCCGGCGAAGTGGCCAACTGTACGTCACGCCCGTTACGCAACAGCCTCAAACCGCTCCGTTCACCCTCATGCCTTTCCCCGAGCTCCCTGAGAGCCTGCTCCACTTCCGCCTCGTCGACCTCAAAAATCTCCGTAAGTTTCCTGACATTCAAGGGCCGGGCGGCGATGAACAGGATGCTTTCTATCTTGGAAATCAACATAGGATTCAGGTGGTTGTGGCGGTCTCGGCCTTCTCAATGGTTATGTCTTCGAATTGCAGCCCTTGGGAGACGGTTACTGTACGCCGCTTGATGAGCTCAAGCAAGGCCAGGAAGCTGACCACGATTTCCGTCCGGGACCTGGCGGTGTCCAGCACCTTCCTGAAACTGAGCCGTTGGCTCCGGGAGATCATCTGTTGCAGTTGACGGATCATCTCGTGTATCGAGACTGTCTTCTCGACCACCCGACGTGACACCCTGACCAGGGGGCTTAACCGGTCGATCAGCCCACGGAACACTTCCGCCATCTGTCCTGACGACAGGCGTTTCGGCGGGGAGAAACCGATCTCGACCTTAGGCAGACGATCATGGACGAAAGTGAAGCCGCGCCGACCGATGATACCCTTGATCCTCTCGGTCGCCTCCAGATATTCCTTGTATATCTTGAGCTGGGACGCCAGATCATCGCCTTCATCGAGGATCTCGCCGACCTGCAGGAAAGGTAACAGGATCCGTGATTTGAGCAACAGCAATCGGGAGGCCACGACCAGGAAATCAGCCAGCTCGCCGGGGGGCAGGTCCGGGTTATCATCAAGGAACTTCAGGTAGCTATCCGTGACCTTGGCTAAAGACACCTCCGAGATATCCAACTCCTCACCCTCGATCAGTTGCATCAACAGGTCGAGCGGCCCTTCGAACTTATCCAATTTCACGGAGTATGTCATGACCGGAGGGAGCCAAATGAAGGTCAGCGACGTCGCTTCGCAGACCCCTTTCTCTTGGCCGGACGTTTGGCGGCCGGTCTCTTGCGGGCGGTCCGCTTTCTCACCACCTTCTTCCTGACTACCTTCTTCTTGGCCGGCGGCCTCTTCTTTGCGGTCTTCTTCTGCAGCCGTAGTCGGTTCTTCTTGCCTACGACCGCCACGAGCGATCCTTCAGTCTTCACCAGATCCTTTACCTTGAGTCTCAACGACTCGGTGAAACTCTCCGCACCGACGATGGCCTCCTTGACCTTGAGCAGTCCTTTATCCACGACCACTCCCAAATCCCGCAGACTGCCGAACGGTGACAGCGCCCCGGGCTCTATACCAAGTCTTTTCATCACCTTCTCCGGAGCGAATTCCGCCTTCTTGGCCCGCAGCGCCTTCTTCAGTTTCTGCATGTCGATATTATATGAAGCGGGCACCACCACGACATAATAGCGGGCTCCCCGTTTCTCCATCGACGGCAGCTCTACCTTGACCAAGACGCTTTTGGCGATGCGGTCGAGTCTCTCACCGAGCGTCTGAGCCAAATCATAGGCCGTATAGACCTTCTTATGTGGCACTATCTCGAACTTCACCTTCTGTCTCGTGAGATGGCCGGTGATCTTCTTGGAAACGGACATAGCTAGGGGGGTTAAGGCTGATATCTATATAAGGATACGCTCCGACCAACCTGAAGTGAATAGCTGCGGGTCATTCCGCCTCCGGCCGGATATGGACCTCCTTAAGCTGACTGCGAGGCATGGGTGAAGGGGCGCCCATCATCGGGTCACGGGCGTCACCGGTCTTGGGGAAGGCCATGACCTCGCGGATATTGGGTTCTCCCGCCAGGATCATCACCAGACGATCGATGCCGGGGGCTATGCCGCCGTGTGGCGGGGCACCGTAGGTAAATGCTTCCAGCATGTGACCGAACCGCTGGGCGATCTCCTCTTCCTCCAGGCCGAGTATGCGGAATATCCTGTCCTGGAGTCCCCTCTCATGTATCCTGATACTGCCGCCCCCCACTTCATAACCGTTAAGCACCAAGTCATAGGCCTTGGCACGCACCTTGGCCGGTTCCTTGTCCAGTAATCCGAGATCCTCGTCCTTAGGAGAGGTGAAGGGGTGATGTACTGAGACCAGCTTGTTCTCGGTTTCGGAATGCTCGAACAGGGGAAAATCGGTCACCCATAAGAAGGCTAGTTCATCTTGGTCGTTCTGGTCCTGCCGCAGATCAGGCTTGTCGGAACCGTACTTCTCCATGGCCTCCGCATAGGTCAGACGCGGGAAGGGCTTCTGCAATATCCTCTTCTCCGGCGTCACTGATCCGACCAAAGCGACCATCAGCTCTTCGATCAGACCCATGACCTCCTCCTCCTGATCGACGAAGGATATCTCCAGGTCCAGCTGGGTGAACTCGGGTTGGCGATCGCCGCGCTGGTCCTCGTCGCGGAAACATCTCGGGATCTGGAAGTAACGTTCCAGGCCCGCCACCATCAGCAACTGCTTGAACTGTTGCGGTGACTGAGGCAGCACGTAGAACTTTCCGGCATGGAGCCGGGACGGCACCAGGTACTCACGGGCCCCTTCCGGCGTACCCTTGGTAAGGATAGGTGTCTCCACTTCGACGAAGGAACGCTCCCGAAGCCACTGTCTGATGAAAAAGACGGTCCTGTCCCGAAGGCGGATATTGCGGGCCATGCGGTCACTCCGCAGGTCCAGATAGCGGTACTTGAGACGCAATTCCTCGTTGACCGAACGGGTGTCCTGATCCACCTCGAAAGGCGGGGTCTCCGACTCATTGAGTATCTCCAGCGATTCCGCCGCCAGCTCCACATGACCCATCGGCAGTTTAGGGTTCCGCATCTTCTCCGGCCGTTCATTGAGTCGGCCGACGACCGAGATGACATATTCCGGGCGTAGCCGGTTGGCCTGTTCGAGCAGCCCTCGGTCCGTCGGGGGAAAGACGACCTGAAGCAGCCCGGTGCTGTCACGCAGGTCGATGAAAATGATCTTGCCCATGTCGCGCCGGGCCTGCACCCATCCGGCGACCCGCACCTGCTGACCGATACGGTCCGATAACCCGTTGATGTAATCTTTCTTCATAACGCTGTCCTCGCGGTTATTTTCACGGCTTCAGGCGATTGAGCAGCCTGGGGAACGGTATCGTCTCCCGGACATGATCCAGGCCGCAGATCCAGGCGACGGTCCTCTCCAGGCCGAGACCGAATCCGGAATGCGGCACCGAACCGTAGCGCCGCAGGTCCAGATACCAGTCGAAGACGTCCTGAGGTAACCCATGTTCCTTGAGCCGCGCCTCCAGGACCTCCAGGTCAGCGATACGTTCCGAGCCGCCGACGATCTCACCGTAGCCTTCCGGGGCGAGCAGATCGTCGTTGAGCGCGTACTCCGGATCCTCCGGATCCGGTTTCATGTAGAACGCCTTGATCTTCGCCGGATAACGGGTGATGAAGATGGGGAGATCGAACATCCGGGTCAGCGCCGTCTCGTCGTCGCCGCCGAAATCGTCCCCGTATTCCATGTCGGAACCGGCCTCCTGCAGCATCCGGACGGCCTCACCGTAATCGATCCGCGGGAAGGTCCCCTCAGTCACCTTGCGGAGCGGTTCAGTATCGCGGTCCAAAACGGCCAAGTCGGCCGACCGGTTTTCAAGTACCCGACCGACGATATGTTTGACCATATCCTCCTGCAGCTGGATGTTCTCCCGCCAATCCATATAGGACGCCTCGGCTTCCAACATCCAGAACTCCGTCAGATGACGTCTGGTCTTGGATTTCTCCGATCGGAAAGTCGGTCCGAAACAGTAGGTCCGACCCAGCGCTGCCGAAGTGGCTTCCTGATACAGTTGGCCCGATTGTGACAGATAGGCGGCGTCATCGAAATACCTGACCTCGAACAGGTCGGTGGTCCCCTCTACCGCATTGGGCGTGAAGATCGGTGAATCGGTCAGGACGAAGCCGTGCCGGCGCATGAACTCGCGCATCGCATAGACGATCTCATCACGTATCCGCATGATTGCCGTCTGACGGGCGGAACGCAGCCACAGATGACGGTAATTGAGCAGGAAGTCCGGGCCGTGCTCCTTCTTGCCTATCGGATACTCCTGAGCTACAGCGACCGGCTCGACGGAGCTGACCGTCAACTCGACCCCCCCAGGAGAACGCGGCTCTTCCCGGACCGTACCCCGGACCATCACCGAAGATTCGATGGTCAGTGCCTTGGCCCCCTGCCAGGCCTCCTCGGGGACGTCCGATTTGACCACTACCCCCTGGATATGGCCGGTGCCGTCACGCAGCTGCAGGAACATGATCGAGCCGGATGAGCGGACATTACTGCACCACCCCCGGAGTTCGACCTCCTGACCGATCTGGTCCTTGGCATCCCGTATGGTGAACCTCATAGAATTCCGCCTTATTTTGGCAATTTTTCCGTGTTTTGACAAGCCCGCATTACTGCCTCGGTACCGGCTGCGGCCTGCCCCGGCCCGTCTCCTGCGGCATCGACTACTTGGCCCGGTCCGGACGATACCGACCGGAGATATCGCAGGGCTGCGAAACGGTCCTCTATCTGGGACAGGAGGAGGGCGTCGACGACGGCCGATATCGCGGACCTTTCGCCAGCCGACCCGGAAAACGGCACCTGACCTAGGGGCCGGTCGCGAAGTTCCCGCAGGAAACCCAAGGTCGATGCCGATACGGTCACGCCCGATATCGGCCTGCAGGCCGGACAGATGATGCCGCCGCGAAAGACATCCAAGACGCCCCCCGACTCGGGTGTCCGGCGGCAGATGACACACTCGTCGATCTCTGCGGACGTACCCAGGATATCCGTCAATTTCAGGATGGCCGCATCGAAAACCGCGCTGCGACGGACCCCTGATCCGATCTCCTCGGCCTCCAATGACTCCAGAAAGCCGACCAGCAGATCGAACAACCTCTCTTCCTTGAGTTCGCGCCGGGTCAGGGCATCTACCGCCAGGAAGAAACTCTGAGCCGCGGCCGTCTTCTCCAGCGACTCGATGATCCGCGGGAACGGCCGGAACAGTCTGACGCCGGCCAGCCTGTCCATGAACTTTCCCTTAGCCACCATCACGTCCACCATCCCGAAGGAGGACAGGTGCGGGGACATCTTACTGCGGCTTCGGCGCGTGCCCTTGGCCAGAAGCGTCACCTTTCCGTGATCACGCAGGAACATGACGTAACGCCGGTCGAAATCACGCAGATACCGGGAGTGCAACACGACGCCGCTATCGCGATAAGTGGGCATAATCAGGGTCCTCCCTCCTCCTGCCCACCGACGTCCGACTGGCGTCTCTGGAGATAGGATTCCAGCAGCACGGTGGCAGCTACAGCATCCTTATCGATCTCCTGGCGTCCGGCTCCGGCCTCCCGACGCAGGCTCTCGGCCAGGGCGGAGGTCAACCGTTCGTCCTCGACCTGGACAGGGATCGGCGACGCCTCCCTCAGGAGGTCGACGAAACCGAGTACCTGGCGCTCCATGGACGACCTGTCACGGGAGCCGCCCAGGGGTCGGGGGAGACCTATCACTATCTCACCCACGCCTTCCTCCTCAGCAACTGCCGCCACCACACCGACGGCATCTGACCCGCCGGCCACCTCCACTGAACGCAACGGCAACACCAGGCTGCTCTCGGTGTCACCGAGAGCCAGACCTATCCTCTTGGTCCCGTAATCGACACCGAGTATCTTCATAATATCGTCTCCTTCGCCCCACGCCCCTGACCTCCCGCGACTCAAAACGTCTTCGGAAGTGGTGTCATCACCTCATTACCCTCTTCGGTGACCGCCACAGTCACCTCAAAATGGGCCGACAACGAACTATCGGCCGTGACCACCGTCCAGCCGTCCGGTAATAGGGCAACCTCGTCCGTACCGGCATTGACCATGGGCTCCAAAGCCAAGACCATCCCCGGCCTGATGAGCGTCGGTTCGAGCGTCGGATCAACGAAATTCGGTATACGGGGATCCTCATGGACATGCTTGCCTACACCGTGACCGACCAGGGCCTTGACCGTGGTGAATCCGTCGGCGGTCACCCGGTTGTCGACCGCCCGGCCGATATCGCTGATGTAATTGCCGGCTATGGTCTGCCCAACGGCCCTCTCCAACGACTCCCGAGTGACCTTGATGAGCCGTTCGGCCTTCTCGCTGATCTGACCGACCGGTACCGTCATCGCCATGTCCGTGTACAGACCGCGGTACTGCAGACCGATGTCCAGCTTGAGGATATCCCCTTCTTTCAGGTCGCGCGACGGTTTGGCCGGGGCATGTACCACCTCCTGATTGATGCTCAGACACACGGACGAAGGAAAGGGTCGGATATCGTCCTCCGTCATGTAACCCTTGAAGGAAGGGCGGCCGCCGGCCTCATAGATGAGGCGCTCCGCCAACTCATCCAACTCACCGGTCCCGACGCCTGGTCGTACCTGCCGCACGAGCTTACCCAGGGTCTCGGACAGGATGATTCCGCCCTCCCTGATGATGTCTATCTCCTCTTTTGTCTTGAGGTAAATCATAAGAAACGACAGGAGTCAGTTTAGAATAATCAAGGGCTAAAGAAAAGCCCGAAAACCGTGGGGTTTCCGGGTCATCGGAGGCGAAGCGATTTCGCCGTTCGCGGCGCCGCGGATCGGTCATCGGCCGATCCTGTCGAGTAGACGCTCGATCCAATCATGGAACGCCTCGAGGGAGCTGTCGTTGTTGTAGAGGTTCTCCCACTCGACCAGGGCCAGACAGCGGTCGACCTGCTGCCCGTCGGGCGGCTGCCCGATCCCGCGGTCGCGGTCGTCGACCTGGAGGAAAGATGCCATTTCCGACGGGTCACCGGCCTGGCCACGCTTCAGGAAACGCTGGGCCCGGGTCCCGATAGGAGCGACGACACCCAACAGGACGAAGCGATCCCCGAGGTGCCGCTGCAGGGCGCGGATCTCTCCCGGATTCCTGATGCCGTTGATGATCGCCTTGCGGACGCCTTCCTGACGGAACATCTTAAGGAGCTCCACGGCCCAAGAACCTTCACCGAATCTCTGTCGACCCTCATCGCCGATGTCCTGCAGCTGTTCGACCGTCGGGTCCTCCAGGCCGCGTCGACGCGCCTCCTCGCGGATGGCATCAGAACAGCGCTTCATCACGAATCCCCGATCGGCCAGGTACCGGCCAAGTTCGTCCTTACCGGCCGCCTTCAGGCCGGTCAGCCCCAGGACGATGTCAAAGTGTTCCCTTGATTCCATGTATCGTCTCCTCACTGGAAAGAGCCCAATCTATGGTATACCCAAAGCCTTGCTGACGGCCACCCCCACCTCGTCGATCGAACCGGCCCCGTCTATCTCGTGCAGGATGTCCTGCCTCCGGTAATAGCTCACTAGGGGTTCGGTGTCACGATGAAACAGCTCGAGCCGATGTCTGATGGCCTCAGGATGATCGTCGATCCGCTGGACGAGCTGGCCGCCACAGACATCACAGACGTGTGGCTTTCCCTTCGGCGGATTGTATTCGGCATGATAATTCACGGCGCAATGACTGTTGGAACACACCCGCCGACCGGCCAGCCGTTTGACCACCTCGGAATCGGGAACATCCAGATAGACGACATGGGTGATCTGTCTGCCTAAATCCCCCATGATCACCTGCAGCCGTTCTGCCTGGTCGACGGTCCTCGGATAGCCGTCGAGAATGACCCCGCGTACCGTATCATCCTCGGCCAATCTGGCCGCAATCACCTGATCGACCACATCCGAGGGGACACGGTCGCCCTTCTCGATGTAAGACGATATCCGCCCGCCCAAACCGGTACCACGCTCGACTTCCGCACGCAGCAGGTTCCCGGAAGAGATGGCTGGGATAGCCAATCGCTCCGATATCTTCCGCGATTGGGTACCCTTTCCTGACCCCTGGGGGCCGATTATCAGGATGTTATACATAAATCTCGATTAACCGAAGGCGAATAGGGTGACCGCATATCCGAGTATCGAGCCCAGCGAGATCGGCGGCAGGGCCGCCATGGGACGCTTCTGACTCTGTCTGAAGAAAAGCAGGTCGGTGGCGACGAGTCCGGCCAGGGCACCGACCAGTATCGGTAGGGTCGGTACCGTGCCGTAACGTGCCGCAGCGGCGGCCAGGAGCAGACAGGGTAAGGCCACATCACCGGTTCCCAGGAAAGAGACACCGTGCTTCAGATCGACCTGTCTCCGGAGCGCCAGGAGACCGCGTGGTCTTTCCGGCAGGATCATCCCGAAAAACACCTTATGCCGGACCAGAGTCTCGGCCATCACCACCATGTGCTTGGTACCGTAGACCGCCACCAGGTCATAGACCGCCAGAACCGCCAGGACTATCAGGACGGACATCGGATTGATGGCCGAACCGACGCTGGCCACCACACCGGCCGTACCGCCGGCCACGATCAAGTTGTGGGTGATGACCCTGGGTTCGCGGTAGTAGAGGAATACCGCGGCAGCGGTCACCAGTATGGCCCACCCCTGACCGAACAGCGCTGAAACCAATGAACCCATCCCCAGGAAGACGGCGAAGACGAACAGGGCCTCAAAGAGCCGGCTGCCGCGGACCGTCTTGAGCAGCAGGAAAAGGAACAGCGTGGCTACAGTGAAGGCGATCAGTATGTCCCAAGAGGAATAGGCC
>LJNP01000055.1 GCA_001303185.1 Parcubacteria bacterium SG8_24 | reverse complement strand
ATACTGGAGTTCGCACTCGGCGGCACCCTGGCCTTCTTCAGGGTCAACGGTCAGCCCTTTCATTTTTTCCTGCTGAACCTGATACAGACCTTCCGCCGGCCGATGCTGCGGATCTGGGACAAGTCCCTTACGGACAGCGAACTCCGGCAGCTGGCCCTGAAGCCGCCGGAGGTCAAGGTGGCGAGCCGCGTCAAGAAGGAGCTGCTCACCACCTCGCGCCTCTCGGAGCTATCCCTGATCGTCAACACCGGCGGCGTCTATAACCCCGAAGCGGAATGAGCGAACAAGAGATGCAATCCAAGCAGCTGGCCGGCGGCAAGGCCGCCCCGGCCGTCAAGCGCTTCCTGGACATCGCCGAAGTCAAGGAGGATGTGGTGATCATGAAGGACGGGACGCTCCGAGCCGTGCTTTTCGTCTCCAGCATCAATTTCGCCCTGAAGTCGGAGGACGAGCAGAACGCGGTGATCTCCCAGTACGTGCAGTTCCTGAACTCGTTGGAATATCCTCTGCAGGTGGTCATCCAGTCGCGTAAGCTCAACGTCGAGCCCTATCTGGAGAAGCTCAAGGAACAGGAGAGGGAGCAGGAGAACGAGTTGCTGCGTATGCAGATCGCCGATTACCGGGCCTTCGTGACCGAACTGGTCAGCATCGGTCAGATCATGCAGAAACGGTTCTTCGTGATCGTCCCCTACAATCCCGCCTCCGATAAACGTAAGAGTTTCTGGGAGAGGCTGCAGGGAGTGCTGCAGCCGGCCGCGGCGATCACCCTGCAGGAAGAGAAGTTCCGGGAGCGTAAGCAGGCCCTGATGATCCGGGCCGAGCATATCCAGGGCAGCCTGCAGAGCATGGGCCTCAAGGCCAAGATGCTCGATACGCAGGGCCTGATCGAACTCTACTACACCATCTATAATCCGGAAGTCTACGACGTACAGCCGATGGGCGAGACCGACCAGATGCGCGTCTCGGAGAACGTGGAGACCGTCTGACCTATGGCATTCGAAGCAGGACAATTAGGAGGGGCGCCGGCTGCCGCACCGACCCCGCAGGAACCGGCCAAGCTGACCGCCGCCCAGCGGCGTCAGCGGGAGGAGGTCGAGAAGACGGCAGCGGCCAAGGAACTGCTCGAGGAGGAGCGTGTCTACCGCCGCGGCGTGGTCTCGATCCAGGACGTCATCGCCCCGGCCGGCATGAAGATCGAGTCGACCTTCGTGCAGCTCGGCGACGTCTATCTGCGCTCCATCTTCGTGGTCAACTATCCCCGCTACATCTCGCTGGGTTGGTTCGCGCCGATCATCAACATGAACATAACGCTTGACGTGGCGATGTTTTTCTATCCCGTCAAGCCGGAGGTGATACTCAAGCAGCTCAAGAAGAAGGTGGGTACGCTGGAGGCCCAGATACTGTCGGACGCCGAAAAGGGCGCGCCGCGCGACCCTATCCGGGAGACGGCGCTACGGGACATCGAGGACCTGCGCGACAGCCTCTCCCAGGGCACCGAGCATTTCTTCCAGTTCGCGCTTTACGTCACGCTTTACGCCAGCAGCAAGCAGGAACTCGATAAGCTCTCTGAGGACGTCGAGTCGCTCTTCGGCGGTAAGCTGATCTATACCAAGCGGGTCTTCTTCAATTCGGAGCAGGGTTTCAACTCGACCATTCCGTTGGGCAACGACGAGCTGATGATCACCTTCAACATGAACTCGTCGCCGATCGCCTCGTCCTTCCCGTTCATCTCGGCCGACCTGACCTCGGACAACGGCGTGCTTTTCGGCATCAACCGGCACAACAACAGCCTGATCCTGTTCGACCGTTTCTCCATGCAGAACGCGAACTATATCGTCTTCGCCACCTCCGGCGCCGGCAAGAGTTATACGGTCAAGCTGGAGATCCTGCGTTCGCTGATGTTGGGCACCGAGGTCATCGTCATCGACCCGGAGATGGAGTACAAGCACCTGTCCGACGCCGTCGGCGGCACCTTCATCAACGTGTCATTGGCTTCCGACGCCAAGATCAATCCTTTCGACCTGCCGCGCCCGGTAGGCGAGGAGGTATCGACCGAGGACATCATCCGCAGCGCCGTCATCACCGTGAAGGGCCTGCTGCGCATCATGCTCGGCCAGATCACGCCGCAGGAGGATTCGATCCTGGACCGGGCGCTGCTCGAGGCCTACGCCAAGAAGGACATCACGTCCGACGCCGACCTGGCCAAGGTGGAACCGCCGATCATTCAGGACTTCGTCGAGGTCCTGGAGGGCATGGAAGGCACCAAGGACCTGGTCATCAGGCTCAAGAAGTTCACCGAAGGCACCTTCGCCGGACTGTTCAATTCGCCGACGACGGTCGAGATGAAGAACATACTGGTCATCTTCTCCGTACGCGACCTGGAGGACGAGCTGCGGCCGCTGGCGGTCTATGCCATCGTCAATTACATCTGGAACACCGTGCGGTCGGAGAGGAAGAAGCGCATCCTGGTGATCGACGAGGCCTGGTGGCTGATGCAGCACGAGGATTCGGCCAAGTTCATCTTTGCCCTGGTCAAGCGGTGCCGCAAGTACTATCTCGGCGTGACCACCATCACCCAGGACGTCAATGACTTCCTGCGCAGCCCCTACGGGCAGGCTATCGTCACCAACTCCGCCATGCAGCTGCTGCTCAAGCAGTCTCCGGCGGCCGTGGACAACCTTCAGAAGACCTTCATGCTGACCGATGGCGAGAAGTTCCTGCTGCTCGAAGGGGGTGTGGGTGAGGGGATATTCTTCGCCGGCAACAAGCACGCGGCGATCAAGATCGTCGCTTCCTATGCCGAGGATCAGGTCGTGACCACCAATCCCCAGCAGCTCTTGGAGATCGAACAGGCCAAGAAGGAGTTCGAGGCCAAGATGCAGGAACAGAAGGGTGACTGAGCCGATACCTTATGGACCGGAGAAGGAGAAACATCATTGTCGCCGCGATCGTACTCCTCCTGCTGCTGTTGGGGGGGCTCTTTCTGCTGTCTTCGAGACGCCAGGGACTGCTCGAAGTGATCAATACTGATACCGGGTACCGCGAGACCGGCACCGGAACGGCCGGTTTCGATATCGGGACCTCGGCCGAGGTCGACGTGACCCCGGAGACGCCGGAACCGGAGCCGGAACCGGAGTCGGAACCGGAGCCGGAGGTGGACATGCAGGCCAGCCTGAAGCGCCTGGCGGCGGCCTTCGCCGAAAGGTTCGGCAGCTTCTCTAACCTGAGCGATTACGACAACGTCATCGACCTCAAGGCGTTCATGACGCCGACCATGGCCACCTGGGCCGATTCCTATGTCGCGGAACAGCGGGCCGCCCGGGGTCCTTCTGCCGAATACTACGGCGTCACCACCCGTTCCATCAGCGTGGAGATACTGCGTTTCGACGACACCGCCGGGGTGGCCGAACTGGTCGTGAAGACGCAGCGACGGGAGTCGACCAGCACCTCGCTTGACGAAAGGGTCTTCTATCAGGATATTAGGCTGGAGTTCCGCAGGAGCGGTGAATTATGGCAGGTGAACTCCGCCAGATGGGAAGGGGAATGAGTAGACGGATCGGCAGTGCCGCCAGGCTGGCGGCGATGGCCCTGTTCCCTCATTTCTGTCTGGAGTGCAGTCGGGAGGGGTGCCTGCTCTGCCCGGAATGTGAGATCGCGGTCAGCGCCCGGATGACGGGCGTTTTTCGGTGCCCGCGCTGCGGCCGGTCGGCGGCGCTGGGAGCGACTTGCTGCGGAGCGGCCAGCGGCTGGCCGCTCGACGGAGTCATTTCTGCGTCCTTTTACGGCGACCCCCGGCTCCGTCAGCTCCTCAGGGATTACAAGTATGCGGGGGTCCTGGAGGGCGGAGAGATACTGAGACGACTGTTCGCGGCGTTCTTGGGGCGGTTCGAGGGGGCGATCGGGCCGTTACTGTCCGGTGCCCGGATCATGGCGATACCGCTGCACTATTTTCGTCGTTGTCTGCGCGGGTTCAATCAGGTCGAACCGCTCGTTTCAGGATTAGCCGACACGTTCGGAACCCCTGAGGTTCACGATACCGTACTGGAGAGACGGCCGACCTCTCCCCAAGCCAGGAAGACGGATATCCGGTCACGTCTGCGGAACGCCTCTGGTCTCTTCGAGGCCCGACAGGTCGGTGAGGCGGCCCGCTATTTCCTGATCGATGATGTCATGACTTCAGGCGCTACCCTGACCGCTGCTGCGGCAACCCTTAAGGAAGGAGGGGCATCAGAGGTCTGGGGCCTGACGCTGTTGAGAGGGAGGTCCGGATCGTCCGGATGAAGAACTTGCCAAGTTGAGCCTAAATAAGGTAGCATGGCAGTGCATCATGGAGGGTTGCGCCGAATGGTAAGGCACCAGTTTGCTAAACTGTGACCCTGAAAGGGGTCTTGTGGGTTCGAGTCCCACACCCTCCGCCATGGCCTTGTCAGACTGGTTTCAGGCTGCCAGGGTCATGGCAGCCGAGGAGGTTTGTCGTGGGACGAGAAGGGCGCGAGAGGACGCGAGCTAGCGCAGTGTCCGGTGCGCAGCGCCCAGGCCCGAGACGGAGCGAGGGGAGTCCCACACCCTCCGCCATCCCTGGTGATCCTGAGGGAGCTTGGGGTCACCAGGGATGGTTTTTTGAAGGGATCATCGCTAGAATAAGGAAACGATAGGGAGGGGTGGCCGAGTGGTTGAAGGCGGCGGTCTTGAAAACCGCTGTGCCGCAAGGCACCGTGGGTTCGAATCCCACCCCCTCCGCCAGTTGATAAAAGAGATTGCTAGCTCGTCTGCTACGCGGTCTCGCCAGCAGATTTTGAAGCGGCTATGTCCAGGTACTTAATTATAAGCTTCGTCGGCGGGGCTTTATTCGGCATCATGGATTTCCTGATCAATGCCAATGCTTACGCCAAGAGACTCTTTGAGGCTTACAAACCGATCGCGAGAACCTCGATCAATGTCCCGGCAGGGATGATAATAGACCTTGTTTACGGCTTTGTGATGGCGGGGCTATTTCTACTGCTGTACAAAAGTTTGCCCGGGACAACCGGATACACGAAAGGGCTGAGTTTTGGAGTCATGGCATGGTTTTTTCGTGTAGCAATGTCAGCCGCCTCTTCATGGATGATGTATAATATTCCGGCAAGCGCCTTGGTTTATTCGCTTGTGGTGGGATTAGTGGAGATGTCAGTTTTGGGGATTTTGTTCGGATTAACGTTGAGACCCTGAAGGAATTTGCCTCCAGGCTTGGCAGAGCCGGGCAATTCCGTAAAGCGGAATCAGGAAATTGAGAGCGTTCTTTTCGGCCCCGCTTTCAGGTTCGGCAGACGGAAAGGGGTTCGGGGGGTTTGGCCGTCGGGCCCGTTTAAAAAACGGCATGGAAATTTTCAGACATCAATCGCCAGTCGCGCGGACACCCGGGGGTGTCTGAACGACCGGTTTTTTTATCGTCTAGATATGGCTGGTCAGCCTGGTCCGGATAGGGTATATTATAGGTATACTTATCGAGTCGTTATGCCGGATAAGCCAAAAGAGAGGCCTTTAGACCCCAGAACGGGCCAGGTATTGATGTCCTGGGAAATAGACGAATTTCCCAGGTACGAGAGGGGCCCTTTCTGGTACATGTTCATGCTGCTGTTCGGAGGCGGACTCCTGATCTATGCCATAGTCACGGCCAATTTCCTGTTCGCCCTGATCGTGCTGATGTTGGCCCTGGTCATCTATCTCTCCTCGGTCCGGGAGCCCTCCCGTATCGAGTTTGCGATAACCGATCTCGGGGTCAAGATAGGCCGGACCTTCCTGCCCTATAAGGACATCCGGCGTTTCTGGTTCATCTATGAGCCGCCGGAAGTGAAGAATCTCCATCTGGATTTCAAGAGCCCCTTCCGGCCCCGTATAGCGATCGATCTGGAAGATCAGAATCCTAATGAGATCAGGGGTATCTTGGCCCATTTCGTCTTTGAGGATTTCGAGGAGGACGAGGAGCACTTCAGCGACTATATCGGCCGGATATTGAAAATCTGACGCGGATGTGGTAATCTGCGTTGACGCGTGAGAGATGCGGCCGCGGGAGCTATCGCCCCGCGGCCGTGAACATGCGCCCGTAGCTCAGTTGGATAGAGCGCAGCCCTGCGGAGGCTGAGGTCAGACGTTCGAATCGTCTCGGGCGCACCATGAAAATCCCCACCGTCATGATGGCCATGACACTGGAAACCGATATTGATGAACTGCGCGGGATCACCAAACGGCAACGTGCCGCTTTGCGGGCACTCGGGATAGGCGCCGTGAGGGATCTCGTTTTTTGTCTGCCTTACCGCTATGACGACTATTCCACGGAAACGGATATAGCCGGCGTGGCCGTAGGCAGCCGGGTCACTTTGACCGCTAGGATCATCAGGATAGCCTCCCGCCGCAGCTTTCGGCGGCGGATGTACGTGACCGAGGCGGTCCTGGATGACGGCACCGACACCATCAAGGCGCTTTGGTTCAATCAGCCCTATCTGGCCCGGTATCTTCAGGTCGGTCCGAGTTATCGGTTCGCGGGTAAGGTGAGCGAAACCCCATACGGACCGCGGCTGATCAACCCTCTTTATGAGGCGGATACCAAGGACCCGCAGACAGCGGTCCCTTGGGCGCCGGTCTACCCCTTGGCTTCGGGGCTGTCGCAGATCGCCCTGAGGCGTCTGATGAGGCGATGCCGGAAGCTGATGGAAGGGATCGAGGATCACCTGCCGTCCGACTTGCGGGACTGTTTCGGTCTCATGCCACTGGCGGATGCGCTGGTGGAGGTACATTTTCCCAGGACGCTCGAGGAGCTGGACCGGGCCCGCCGCCGTTTGGCGTTCCGGAGGATTTCGTCTCGTCCCTGCCTTTCCGACTGACGGCCGATCAGCATCGGGCCTGCCGGGAGATCATCGAGGATATGGGTCAGGACCGGCCGATGTACCGGCTGCTCAACGGTGACGTGGGGAGCGGTAAGACGGTGGTGGCGGCCCTGGCCATGTTCCTGGCGGCCCGGGAGGCCGGACATCAGGCGGCTCTGATGGCGCCGACCGAGATCCTGGCCGAACAGCATTTCCGGACCCTGACCGGACTTTTCGCTCCGACCGGACTCCGGGTGGCGCTATGGACCAATTCGTATAAGAGGTCGGCCATCTCGGGACAGGAGGAGGATTGTCGCGGCAAGGTCGCGACCGATCGGCTTAGGGACGGAATCGAGGACGGGACGGTCGATATCGTCGTGGGGACGCACGCCCTGGTCCAGAAAGGCCTGACCTTCGGCTCGTTGATGCTGGCGGTCATCGATGAGCAGCATCGGTTCGGCGTGAATACCCGACATGAGCTCTGCCGGAAAGGCGGCCGACCGGATCAGGAGCCGCACCTGCTTTCCATGACGGCCACGCCGATACCCCGTTCGTTGGCCCTCACGGTCTACGGCGATCTGGACATATCGGTGATACGGGAGAAGCCACAAGGTCGCCCGGAAGTGGAGACGAAGGTCTTCGTCCCCCGGCAACGGGACCGGGCTTATCGGCTTGTCCGGGAACAGATCGAACGGGGGCGTCAGGCTTTCGTGATCTGTCCGCTGATCGACCCGTCCGATTCCTTGGGGGTGGCTTCAGTGAAGGAAGAGCATGAGCGCTTGAGCAACGGAGAACTGGCCGACATCCCAGTGGGGTTACTGCACGGAAAGCTCTCGGCCACGGAGAAGGAAAGGGTCATGTCCGATTTCGTCTCCGGCCGGATGAAAGTGCTGGTATCGACTTCGGTGGTGGAGGTGGGGGTGGATGTGCCTAATGCCACGGTCATGTGCGTCGACGGCGCGGAACGGTTCGGTCTGGCCCAGCTGCACCAGTTTCGGGGACGGGTCGGCCGGGGCCGGCACCGGTCGTTCTGTCTGCTGCTACCCACTGCGGACACGCCTCAGGTGGTCGGTCGGCTGCGCATCCTGGAGCGTCTGGAGGACGGATTCGCCGTCGCCGAAAAGGACCTGGAACTGCGCGGTCACGGCGACCTGATGGGTCAGGAACAGTCGGGATTCATGGATCTCCGTCTGGCCAGATTGTCCGATACCACCTTGATCCGGGACACCCGTCAGGCAGCCCAGGAGTTGCTTCAGGGTGATCCGGAGCTTCACGGACATCCGGTGCTGCGTCGAGCCCTTCTGGGTTCGCGGGTGAGGGAAGTCCATCTGGAATGAGTCCGGGCAGCGATACCTCCGGTTCCGGGGGTCGTCGGTATCATAAGACCGCCCCCTGAGGGCGGTCTTCGGTTTCCGGCGGCCTATTGGTGACCCCGGCAGTTACCTGATTTACCGGGCTTCTCGAAATGCCAGCCTTCCCCGCTCCAGAGACAGAAACCGTGCTTTTCCATGATCTCATAGAGTTTCTGTTGGCATTCGTTGTTGCAACTGCTCTTGTTCTTGCATTGGACGGTCCAAGATTCCTTGGGGTCCGGGAAACAGGATACCCAGCCGCTGGTCGACTTCTCTTCCAGCTTGACCCCCCAGACGTCTACGGCCGCTCCCGCAGTATGCGGACAGGTCCCCGGATTGGGTGAGACGCCGGGAGCGTCCTTATTGTACATCATGCAGGTGATCGGACACTTCGAGGTCCCGGTCTTGCCGCAGGTGCTCTTAGGGTTGCAGGTCCGGGATCCCGGGGGATTCTGGCAGTTCTTCTTGATCAGTTCCACCTGCTTGGAGATCGCCCTGACCCCGGAGGAGATATGGATGCCATATCCCTCATCTGCCATATCTTCAGCCACCTTCTCGAGTAGGGGCGCCAGATTGGCCGGCACCGTGCTTTTAGCCCCGAAGACATTATCGCCCTTCACCGTAGCGGTGGTGGCTGAGACTCCGGTGTCATCCACCGATTCCTCTTCGCGTTCGAACCCTTCCCGTCCGCAGGATCAGGTAGGCGCTGAGCGTCAGGAAGAGCCCCAGGATGGCGTTCTTGATCTTCTCCTTGCCCTTGGCCACCCGGGTGGCGTCTCCCCCGGCCATCAGGTACTGGAAGCCGCCGACCATCATCATCACCGCGGCGATTATGGTGGCCATGCCGATGGCGTACTGGTAGACCCCGTTGAGGTACTCGGCCAGCCAGGGGACGTCGAGGACCCGGCGTTCGGTGCCCTGCTCTACCTGTCGGGTGACCGTGATATCGGAGAATTTGATCGTCGGTATCGGTACGGAGAGCGTCGGCTGTTCGTATTCGATATCCTGGGCCCGGACATCTCCCGCCAGACCGAAGAGGACCAGGGTGACGACGGTGACGAAGAGGGTGACTCGTCGGATCATATGACGGATCATCCTTCGTTGCCCTCTTCGGCCGCGCCTTCTTCGAAGCGGGCCCGGGCTTCTTCGTTCAGCCGGTCAAGCTCATGCCGGATGAAGCCG
>LJNP01000011.1 GCA_001303185.1 Parcubacteria bacterium SG8_24 | reverse complement strand
GGGGGAGTGAGGTCGATCGGCTTGCCCCGATAGGCCAGGTCGGCCCGACCGACCGTCCGAATGGCGACCTCGGACACCATCTCCTCGGTATCTCGCATGATGGTCCGGTAGTCGACTCCGGTCCGGTACCACTCGATCATGGTGAATTCCGGATTGTGGCTACCGTCCCAGGGCTCGTCATTACGGAAACATCTGGTGATCTCGAAGACGCGGGAGTGACCCGCTGCCAGGAGACGCTTCATGGCGTACTCCGGAGAGGTTATGAGATAGGCCGGGAGATCCCGACCGTCCTTATCCCGAAGGGCGGTCCGGAAATGGCCGAGATGCGGCTCCATGCCCGGACTCGGCACCAGGATCGGTGTCTCCACCTCAAGGAACTCGCGACGGCGGAAGAAATCACGTATCGCCCCGATTATCCTGGCGCGCCGTTCGAGCTTTGATCTCCGTCCTTTGTCCGATCTGTACTCGTTTCCGTCTCCCATATACGTCTACCGAAAGCCCCGCACCGTAAGGTACGGGGCCGGTTTCAGGAGAATAGGCGCCAAGGTCACCTTACGACGAACGGCAGGAGCGCCACGATCCGGGCGCGCTTGATCGCCGCCGCCACCACCTTCTGATGTTTGGCACAGACGCCGCTGCGGCGCCGCGGTACGATCTTCCCGTAGGAAGAGGTGAACCGACGTAACAGTGACCAATCCTTGTAATCGATCACCTCGACGTTATGCACGCAGAAGTGGCAGTAACGCTTGACGTTCTCATTCCGCTTCTTTCTTCGTCTCATCATATGCTCAGAAAGGTATGTCCTCGACCTTGATCTCGTCTTCACCCTGGACATCGGCCGGCTGTTCCGGAGTCCGGGCGGCCGACGCGGTCGCCGGTGCGGCCCCGGCGGCGTTGCCGCGGTCAAGCATGATCATGTTCTCAGCGATTATCTCTGTCCGGTTCCTCCTGGCCCCGTCCTGGCCTTCCCATTCCCGGGTCTGCAGGCGGCCTTCGATATATACCTTGCGTCCCTTTCCCAGGTATTGGCCGCATATCTCGGCCAATTTGCCCCAGGCGACGATATTATGGAATTCGGTCCTCTCCTGCCTCTGACCGGTCTGGTCAGTCCAGCTGTGATTGGTGGCGACGCCGAATGAGGCCACGGTCTGTCCGTTGGGGGTGGTCCGCACCTCCGGGTCGCGGGTGAGGTTGCCGATGATCATCGCGCGATTGAGGTTCATAGCACGTACGTTAGGTTTGATGATGGTCCAATGCCCGCTGCCCGGACATCACTTGACTTCTTCGGTCAGGATCTCCTCCAGCTTCTTGTCCAGCTCCTCGATGGAGACCGCCTCCTTCTTGCCCGGAGCCTCCTGCGGTTTGAGCTCTGGCCTGGGGCGTCTGACGCGTTCACGTTCGACCGGCCACTCCGCCTCGGCGAAACTCGGCAGTTCGGTTATGCGCGGATCCCGCTCCACGATCAGATGGCGCAGCACCTCACCGGTCAATCGGAGCGTGGCGTTGATCTTACTGATGATATCCGTCTCCGCCTCGAAATAGGACAGCACGTAATTGCCGTGACGGACGTGCTTGATCGGATAGGCCAGCTTGCGCTTGCCGAGATGATGCGTCTCCGCGACGCTAGCCCCGGCCTCGGTGAGGATACCCTTCACCTTCTCGGTGATGGCGCCGATCTCCTCGTCGGTATACTTGCCGGGAATGATGTATAAGATCTCGTACTTCTTGCCCATAGACGGCCTTTCTCGCGCTGTTCGCGCGGACCCGGACCATTGCCGGGTCATGGAAGAAAGGTCATGACGTGGCGCCTTAAGCGGCGCCTTCGGTGCCAACCTTAGCATGCGGGGGCCGTAAAAGCAAGGGTGTAGCCCTTCGACCCTACAAAGGCCTATCATTAGGCCGCCAATCGATGTAGAATGTGGTCTGAAGGCTTCCTGAGGAGGCTCCACTGACGATCCCATATGAGGCATTTCTTCATCCTCGGTTCCAATCCGGCGCTATCGGCCGCCGAACTGTTGGCCCTGCTTCAGGGCCGTAATTTCACGGTATCTGACGTCTATAAACAGGCTCTGGTGGTCGAGATGGCCGAGGGAATCGAGCCGGCGGCGCTGATGGACCGTCTGGGCGGTACGGTCAAGATCGGTCGACTCTACGAGGATGAGATGGAGATATCGGAAGAGGTCCTGATATCCCACATCTCCCAGAACCTGACCGATCGGGCGGCAAATAACGGAGGTAAGGTGACCTTTGGCCTGAGCGTCTATGCCCTGGAACAGACCAAACCGGCCAGCCAGGCAGCCCGTATCGCCGGCCAGATGAAAAAGGTGGGGATGGAGGTCAAGAAGCGTCTCAAGGAAAAGGGTATCGCCTCCCGCTGGGTCAAGCCCCAGACCGGTCACGCCCTGAGTTCGGTCACCGTGGACAAGAACAAGCTCATCCAGGAGGGGGCCGAATTCGTCATCCTGACCAAGGGGGATACCATGCTTCTCGGGGAGACCCGGATAGTCCAGCCGTTCGAACAGTTCTCCCGGCTCGACTACGGCCGCCCGGCCCGGGACGAGGTCCAGGGGATGCTGCCGCCGAAACTGGCGCGGATCATGATCAACATCACCGGCGTACCGGTCACGGCCACCCTGATGGATCCGTTCTGTGGCTCGGGTACGGTGCTGACCGAGGCGCTACAGATCGGCTTCACCGACCTGATCGGCAGTGACATCTCCGAGGAGGCGGTCAAGAGCACCCAGGCCAATATCGACTGGATCTCGGCCAAGCAGCTGCGGGGGGTCGAACGGGTCTCGATTGACCTCAAGCGACGGGACGCCCGGAAGCTCAATCAGGAACTGGCCCCGGGCAGCGTCGACGCCGTGGTCACCGAACCTTACCTGGGACCGCCCCGCTCGGGTCGGGAAAGCCGGGGCGAGGCCCAGAAGGCGCTTCATGAACTGACCGGACTGTACCAGGAGGCGCTGGCGTCGATGCATCAGGTGATGAAACCCGAGGGTATCCTGGTGCTGGCTCTGCCTGTCTACATCGTGGGCCTCGAGAAGCATGGCGTCTCCCTGAAGGAGATCGCCGACCTCGGTTTCGAATCAGAATCGCTGCTGCCGTCGTTCATCCTGAACCGCCTGGGAGCGCGCGAGACCAAGAACGGGGGTCTGCAGTACGGTCGGAATGACCAGCGGGTCTGGAGGGAGATAATCAAGCTGCGGCTCAAATGACGCCGCCCTCCGGCCGTTCCGACTCATGAGATGAACCTAAAAAGGTCCTTCGTCGGACCTTTTTTCGCTCTTACCGGAGGCTCAGAATCAGGTGCTGACGCGGAAATAACAGACGTCGCCGTCGCGGATGACGTAATCCTTGCCTTCCAGGCGCATCTTGCCGGCATCACGGGCTCCGACCTCCCCGAGCTCGGCAAAATCCTGCCAGTCGGTCACCTCGACACGGATGAAACCCTTCTCGAAATCCGAATGTATCGTCCCAGCGGCCTGTGGCGCCTTGGTCCCCCGGCATACCGTCCAGGCCCGCGTCTCTTTCGGTCCGGAGGTGAAGAAGGTGATCAGTCCCAGCAGCCGATAACTTGAGCCGATCAGCCGGTCCAGGCCGGTCATCTCCAGACCCAAACCGTTCAGGTACTCCTGGACTTCGCCCTCCGGAAGCCCGGCGATCTCCTCTTCCAGCTTGACGCACAGCGGTATCTGCAGCTCTTCCGGTACGCCGGCCAGCCGGGCTCCGGACTTCAATTGCCCCTCATCGACGTTGAGGACGAACAGGTGGGGTTTCATCGTCAGGAGCTGCAGGCCCTTGATCGCCTTCAGCTCATCGGCCGACAGCGCGGCCTCTCGCGCCGGACGTCCGGCGGCCAACAGAACCAGGACCTTGTTGATCGCCTCCAGCTCCAGTTCCGCCAGGCGCTCCCGCCCGGCCTTCAGCGACCGCTCCAGCGCCTCTTTCCTCTTCTCCACGACCTCCAAATCGGCATAGGCCAGCTCCAGACCGATGGTCATCACATCCGAAGCGGGGTCGATCCTGCCTGACACATGTACGATATCCTCGTCCTCGAAGGCCCGTGCCACCTCGATGATGGCGTCGACCATCCTGATGTGCGACAGGAACCTGTTGCCGAGACCCTCGCCCTTGGCCGCCCCGGCGACCAGGCCGGCGATGTCCACGAATTCCACGGTCGTCGGAATGACCTTCTCCGGACCCGATCTCGCGGCCAGCGCCTCAAGCCGGTCATCGGGTACGGCAACCACGCCCACGTTCGGCTCGATGGTGCAGAACGGGAAATTGGCGCAATCCACCTGTTTCTTGGTGAGGGCCTTGAACAGGGTCGATTTGCCGACATTCGGCAAGCCGACGATGCCCACTTGAAGGCTCATATATATCAGATAAACGAATGCCCCACCCTAAGGGCGAGGCATCTTCACCACCCCTGGATACCCATTACCATAGGTCCCCAGGGTTAGTGGACCGCAAGGGATTCCCCCCGCTCCGACTCGGGGTCCGGGGCGCTGCGCACCGGACGCTGCGCCAGCTCGCGCCCTTCGAATCCCCATACTGTCTAACTTTTTAACACCAACCCGTACCGCCCGACGTTATCGGGCACCACGGGTTGGTGGACCGCAAGGGATTCGAACCCTTCACCCCTTCCATGCCATGGAAGTGCTCTACCAAATGAGCTAGCGGCCCATGACGACATCAATGCTATCCGAAGGCCGCCGTCATGTCAATCTCTTCCGCCAGGTTGACACTTCGGATCAATGGTGCTAAGCAGGCGGCAACCGGCATAGTGCCGGAAAGACCCGTTTTTCGCGACAGTCCATTGAAAACTGGAGGTGTCCTATGATGGAAACATCGCCCGTCCTGTTCTGGGTCCTGGTCGGCGGCGGCGGTGGCGTCGGCCTGATTCTCCTGCTGGTGATGATCTTCGGTACGTTCTTCACGGTCAAGCAGCAGACCGCGGCGGTCGTCCAGCGCTTCGGTAAGTTCGTCAAGGTGTCGGGTGCCGGACTCAACCTGAAGATCCCGATCATCGATTCGGTGGCCGGCCGGGTCAGCCTGCGGGTACAGCAGCTCACCGTACCCGTGGAGACCAAGACCAAGGACAACGTCTTCGTCAACGTCAAGGTCGCGGTCCAGTACTTCGTCCTGCCGGAGAAGGTCAAGGACGCGTTCTACAAGCTCAGCAAACCCGACGCTCAAATCGAGTCCTACGTCTTCGACGTCGTCCGCGCCTGCGTCCCCAAGATGAAGCTGGACGACGTCTTCGAGAAGAAGGACGACGTGGCCGACGCCGTGAAGACCGAGCTCTCCGAGACCATGGACGACTACGGCTACGGCATCGTCAAGGCCCTGGTCACGGACATCGACCCCGACGCCAAGGTCAAGGATGCGATGAACGAGATCAACGAGCAGCAGCGCCTGCGCGTCGCTGCCGAGGAGAAGGGCGAGGCCGAGCGCATCCTCAAGGTCAAGGCCGCCCAGGCCGAGGCCGAGAGCAAGAAGCTGCAGGGCGAAGGTATCGCCGAACAACGCAAGGCGATCATCGACGGGCTACGCGCCTCGATGAACGACCTGCGTGAGGCGATGGACGGGGCCACCGCCAACGAGGCGATGCTCCTCATCCTCCTCACCCAGTACTTCGACATGCTCAACAAGCTCGGCGAGGAGTCGAACCTCAACACCATCATGTTGCCCCATTCGCCGTCCGGCATGTCGACGCTGATGGATCAGCTGCGGAACGTCCTGATCTCATCCCAGCAGGTCTCAAGTCCGGAGGCCGTGACCGGTCTCGGCGGCAACAGCGGCCAGAAGCCGGCCAAGGGCGACCAGTTCGGCCTGACCTCTGGAGGGTGAGCCTCCACTTCCTGAGACGGTACGTCTCTCAATCAAACGCGACCGCGTGAAGCGGTCGCGTTTTTGCGTGTCCTTACGTGCCTATCCGCCGTTACGGCTGGACTCCCGGCTCGTTGGGGTTCTGGACCGGCTGTTCGACCGGCGGCGGCAGGCCTTCCTCGGGCGGCGGCGGAGCCTCCTTCCGTTTCTTCAACTCGTCCAGCTTACGGACGACCAGGTCGTTGTTCGGATTGAGTTCCTTGACCTTCTCGATCTGGACGATCGCCTCGTCGAGCCGTCCGGCGTCCTCATACATCGCCGCCAGATACCAGCGAGCGTTGGAGAAGTTGGGCGACAGCTGGACCACTGCCTCCATCAGACCGATGGCGTTCTCCTTCTGGTCGTCACGGAAATAGAGCAGCGACAGCTGGAAACCGACGCCGACGTCGCGCGGCTCCAGTCCGACCACCGCCTCCATCTTGGCGATCGCCTCCTTCAGCTTGCCTTGGCGGTCGAAGGCCAGGGCCAGGTTGAAGTGGGCCGGGGCGAAATCAGACTTGAGCTCGATCGCCTTGTTGAAGGCGTCGACAGCCTTGTTGAGCAGCTCATTCCGCCTCTCCTCAGCCGCCGTCTTGGCCTCCTCGTCCTCGGTCTGCATCTGCTGGGCGGCGACATCGCTCTGGTAGATGTAGACCTTGCCCAGTTCGGTGTGCAGCGTCGGGTTGGCCGGTTCGAGCTCTATCGCCTTCTCATACGACCTGACCGCCCACTCGTCGGCGCCCTGGGTGATACCCATCAGCCCCTGATAGATCGAGGCCAGTACCGACCAGTTAGCGACGTTGCCATCACTGATTTCCGTGGCCCGGTTGGCGGTGTTGACCGCCGAGGCGGTCAGATTGGTGGCCTGCCGCAGCTTGTCCTGCTGGGCCGCCTGAAGCCGGGCGTTATAATCCTCATCCGACTCCTCTTCGCCCCGCTCCAGCGTCACCGGAGTGCTGAATTCCATGTCGGCCTTCAGCAGCAGGGCTAAGGCCAGGTTGCGCACATAGACGTCGTTGCGGGGGTTCCAGTTAGCCGCTCTGATCAGGTTATCGATCACCTCATCGGCCTGACCGCCGGCCCGGTCGATGCGGATCGCCTTGGCATAGGCGGTCTCCGCGGCATACCGCTGACCCTCCACGAACAGGCCTGACAGCACGAAGACTATCGTCAGGATGAAGACGAACGACAGGATCATCGCCGCCCGCGGCGAATTCTCGAACTTGACTGAATAGAAGTCCTTGCGGTGCACCACCACCAGCAGGGCCATGGTCACCCAGAACATCAGTTCCAGCGTCAAAGTCGAACTGTAGAGGAACTTGGAGAAGACCAGCAGGAACCAGGCCGAGAATATGCCGATCAGTATGTGCCAGGTCTTCTCGTCGCTCTTGAACAGCTTGCGCCCCGACGAGACCAACAGGAACAGGGACATCATCAGCCAGGACAGCGCTCCGAACAGGCCGATGGTGGCCAGCAGCGTCAGGAACCGGGAAGCGCCGCGGTCGAAACGGACGTTCCAGAACGCGGTCATGTTGACCTCAGGTGCCCGGAATTTGGCGTAATCGAACAGGAAGGTGCCGGGACCGGATCCCAGAAGCGGCGCCTCCCGCAGGGTCTTCATGGTGATGTCGGCCGTGGCCTTCATCGACGGCATCACCTCCGCCGGGAAGCCCAGGTTGACCGGGAAGCGGAAGATCAGGAGCAGTACGGCGATGATCACCGCGGCTATCGGCAGCAGCACTCCGGAGATGCCCTTGACGCTCTTGGCATGGACGAAAGCGAAGCCGATCAGCAGTGCGGCCGACACCAGGAGTGACAGCGTCAGCGGCCAGAAATCAAGCGCGGCGATCAGGAAGAGCGAGATGACCGCGGTCAGCACCAGCATCACGTTGTAGGCGATCCGGCAGATCCGTTTCTTCTTGCCCCCTTCCGCCGGACCGGCGTGGCCGGCCAGCAGCAGTCCGCCGGCCATCGTCGTGATGAAGGCCAGGTAGACACCGAGAGCCGCCGCCGTACCTACGGTATTGAACGATGGGGTCTTACTGAAGGCGAAGGGCAGGATATGCACGCCGAATCCCTGCAGCAGCGCGTAGACGGCGGCGACGAAACCGCCGATCATGATCGACTTGATCACGCAATGCAGCGTCCTCATCGTCCGGACGTTGTTGGCGATCACGAAATAGAGGACCACGAACGAGACCACCGTTATCAATCCGGCCTTTTCCTGACCGAAATCCCCCATCACGCTCATGTACCCGCTGCTCGAACTCCAGGCGCTCAGGGCATAGACCGCCAGGAACAGCACCACCATCAGGTTCACCACGGACCTCCGGTACTCGAACTTCCTCTCGGCGAGCATCTTACCCAACCAGGCGATGCCGGTGACGCTGGCTCCGATCAGCAGCAGCAGCTGCTTATTGAGCTCGACCACCTCGATCGTCCAGGGCAGGAAGAACAGCGGCAACACGGCCGCCATGACATAGATTGACCAGCGGATGATCCCGTCACACAGACGGACCACCTTGGGTGCGGCGGGCGGGGCTGCCGATTCCGGACCAGGACCGGCTGCTGCCTCTTCCACCACGAACTGACTCATCGATTCCATAGGAACTGATTAATGATGAATACGTTAATCTTCCGTCCAGGCTTGGAACGGAGAAGCTGGACTTATTATAGCAAAATTATCCACATGGAGTTATACACAGGAGCTTAAATAGGTCGTACCGACCCGGCCTCATTTGACCATTGCCCGTGTCCTGCGATTAGATGGAAATGGTGTTCTTTATATGGTATCCCATCGCAAGGAGCGAACATGAGGAGCCGAATCCTGGGACTGATCGTGCTTATCGGAGTGATTTGGGCTGTGCCCGCCTCCGCCGAGGCGGCTCTGCTGGAAGGTAAACTCGAGGTAGAAGCGATCGCCGGTCTCGGCGGACCGCTCATCCTGGCCTTCACCGATCTCGAGGTGGACCATTCCACCGGACCGTTCATGCTGTATCTCGCCGGCCGGGTCAGGTCACCGCAGTACACGCCGCTCGGCCTCGAGCTCAATGCCGTCATACCGCACGGCTTCGGGCTGAACCTGATCATCGACGTGCTGAAGATCGGTCCGGTCCGGGTCCATCTGATCGATCCGGGGATCTTCTGGAACGCCTTCTCGCCGGTCTCCTGCTCGCGGGTCTCCCGCAGCCTCGACCTGACCCTGGGTGCCGGCGTGGATGTCCGGATCAAGGACGCCTGGTCGGTGGGTCTGGACTGGCGACTGTTCCTGCCCGACCCCAATCACGTCATCCCGGTCTACGCCGACTTCGCCCGACCCATCTATGATGAGGCGCTGAAAGGGGGTCAGCTATGGCTGCGCGCGTCCTATACCTGGTGATCCTGACGGCGCCTCTGCTGGCCTGCGGCCCGATCGACTTCCCGCGTGATATCTACGTCGACGACAACTACACCGCCGACGAGGAGGCAGGAATCATCCGGATGATCGGCGAGGTCAACTCGCTCGGTCAGGAGGTGCTCGGCAAGGACCTGCTCATCTACCGGGGCCGGTACCGTGATACCGACGGTTTCGCGGTCGACGACCTCGATGACGGCGTGAGCGTCATCTACCGCATCGAATCCCCGGACGACGAGCACTACCGTTACCTGGCCGACATCTCGGCCAGGGACTACGGCGGCCGGGGCGTGCTCGTGGGCTACGGGCCGCGCAACGATATCCTCATCTTCGTCTTCAACCTGCCGCCCCAGGAGCTGTTCGAGGCCCGGGACATCCCGGCGATCATCACCGAGATACCGCCGGAAGACGATACCGGCGAGCCCGCGGGACAGGTCCTGGTCCTCGGCCGGGACGAGGAATACGGGCCGATCAACCCGGAGGCCAAGCCGCTCTACGTACCGATCCTCTCTTCGGTCGTCCTGCATGAGATCGGACACTTCATCGGTATAGCCCACGTCCAGGACCCGGCGGCCGTGATGTACCCGATCGGCAACATGACGCTGTCCTTCACGGACACCGACAAGCGGGCCTTCTGCTGCAACCAGGACTGCATCATCGATGACTATCCGTGCGTCATGCCGGACTTCATCCAGGTAGTTCCCGGAGAATGAATCACGGTAAAGACCGGTAGGAATCGATGTGATGTGATGAAAACCGCCTCATCTGAGGCGGTCTTTTTTTCTATCAGGCGTCTGATAATCAGGTCGGAGACTCTTCAGGCGGTGGCTGCTCGACAGTCGGTTCTTCAGGCGACGGTTCTTGGGGTGGTGACTCTTCGGCCGGTGGTTCCTCAACCGGAGGTTCTTCAGCGGGCGGTTCTTCAGCAGCGGGTTCTTCGGCGACAGGCTCTTCGACCGGAGGTTCCTCGGCCGGCGGTTCTTCAGCAGCGGGTTCTTCGGCTGGCGGTTCCTCGGCCGGCGGTTCCTCAACAGGAGGCTCCTCCGTTACCTCTTCCTCCGGCGTCCGTTCATCGACCACGCCGACCACCCAGTAGCTGAACTCTATATCCTCTGGCGCTTCATTCTCCAGCTGCACGATGAACATGCCGTCATGCTGTTCCGACAGCCACCAGGCACCGCGTGGATTTCCCTTGAAGGTGACGAATATCTCCGAGTCCTCACGGACCGCCTCATTCTCCACCACCGCAGCCGCGGTACCGGCATAGACCATGGCCCGGCCGATCACCTGCCGCTCGTCGGTCACCTTGACCGCCACCTCCTCGGTGGTGATGGAGGCGGCCTCGACCGTCTGTGTCGCCAGATGACCCTCGCTGTCGATCGACCACAGGGCGTTCTCTCCCTCAAGCGACCTCACGCCGATGAGCGGCCTTCCTTCGAGGTCGACCATCGCCGTCTCTCCGGAGAGCAGCCCAGCCTCAGAGCCGACAGTCAATTCCTCGATCTTGAAGTTCATCTCCTTGATTGCCTCCAGCAGGACCGGGATGAACATGTCGTAATCGAGTTGGAGGAAGCCTCCCTCCAGCGTCTCGAGCATGATCGTCTCCGGCAGGACCTCCTGCGCCTCCTGGGCGATGATACCGAGAGAATGGGGCTGTTCGGCGAAGCGGGTGATGAGCGGATACCGGGTGACTATCTCCGGATTCTCTATATCCCAGTCGAACTCCACGCCGCGCAGCCGCAGAATCTTGTCGAGGGCTCCGGTGATGGTGACGACGTTGGTCTTGAGCCGGGCGTCCGATTCGGAAGCGAGACAGGAAGTGGCGTTGTTGTCGCTGTTAGTGTCGACGCAGACCGTGCCGCCCTTGATCTCAAGCCTGCCTTGATTGGGGCTTGGCTGGTTGATGCCTACGGTGACCGAACCGCTTCCCAGATTCATGCCATTGGAAACCGAGATCGTCGTGCTGTATCCGATAGCGGTGGCATTGGTCAGGTCACTGACGGTCGCACCCGTACTGGCGCCGACGAACGTATTACCGGTGGCCGCCCCCAGGAGGGAACCCGCATAGTAACCGAAACATGTGTTGTAATCGCCTGTGGTGCCCCCGCAGCCGTTTACGCCCACGGCAGTATTGTAGTCCGCCGTTCCCGTCAAATTGGATTGCAGGGCATTCTGACCGACGGCGGTGTTATTGGTTCCGGAAACATAATATCCGGCCGAAGCACCGACCGCCGTATTGTTCGTGCCTGTCGTATTGTATTGCAGGGCGGAGTAACCGATGGCCGTATTATAGGTGGCGGTCGTGATGCTATCTCCGGCGCCATGCCCAACAAGCGTGGCGAAGTCGGCGTTGGTCGCCGACTGACCGGCTCTGGAGCCGACCATCACGGCATAGACCGTGCCGGTGCCGTTGAGGGAATATCCCGCGTAATAACCTATTGCCGTGACATAGTCATCGCCCGTGGTGTGGTTGCTGCCCGCATTCATGCCGAAATATGTGCCGTGCAGCGTGTCATCGAAATCCAGGTAACCGGACACCTGGAGAAGATTATTCGGAGTGTCCGTACCGATACCGACCCGGGCGTCCATGATGTTCACCTCGTCCGTGGCCTGATTGTCGAACTCAATCCGTCCAGCCGAGGCGCCGAGACCGAACCAATCATCGTCGGCGGTCGAATCGCCGAAGGCCGGAGAGGTAGTCATCGAACCGACCTGGGTGATGCCTCCGGAGACAGCGGCCCAGGAAAGGTTGCCTGAACCGTCATTGGTCAGTACGCCCGAGGCATTGGCACCGGGCCAGGAATAGGTGACGTTCTTGAGCCTTATAACGTCACCGCTGGAATTGACCTGGAAGAGATCGCCCGAGCCGACGGTGAGGAGCGAAGCCGGAGAGTCATCACCGATGCCGACCTCACCAGTGCTTTGGACCGTCATTCTGGTATTGGTTGCCAATAACCCGCTCTGTGCGATCTTGAATTTGTTGGAGTCGCTCTGATCCACCCCGATGATGAACCGGTTAGTGCTGTCGTTGAGGAAGCGGATGATCGAGTCACCCGTCGATGTGTCAAGATTGTTGATATCGATGCCGACATTGGCAGAAAAATTCCGTTCGATGTCGAGCGTCATGGAGGGCGGATTCGCGCCAATGCCGACCTGCCCGACACTGTCGATGATTATCCTATCGGTCGTGCCTAGGGCGCTACCGGCGGAGATCTTGAACAGGTCGCTGTCTGAATCGTCGATGCCCATGGTGATCGAGCTCGTACCCGACAGCTGGAACGACAGAATCGGATCGCCTGTTGTGGCCGTATTGTCAATGAAGATACCGTCGGCGGCGGCCGATGATGTGATGTCGAGGATGGCATCTGGAGAGTTGTTGCCAATGCCGACGTTGCCGCCGAAGGTGACGTCACCGCTGCTGTCGAGAGTCAGCAGCGAACCACCGGCAGCATCGAAGATTCCTGCGTCGGTGTAGTAGGTCGAGGCGTTGCCGGTGACGATGCCGTCGATGAAGTAGCCCCGGCCGAAGCGGTTGGTGAGAGTGGAGGCGGTGTTGGTGCCGCCGACCTCGGGGATATGCCATTCGGTCACCGCGCCGGTGTTCTCGGCGGTGAGCGCCGGAGAGATGTCGATGGAGACGCCGGCCGTGACCCCCGTGATCTTGGCGTAGCAGGTCAGGGTGCCGGTGGCGCAGTTGACGGTCGTATTGACCAGCCGAACGTAATTGCCGACGTCGTAGTTGGTGGTCGAACCGACGGCCAGGGTGGTCACCGAACCGCTCGAGGTCGTGGTGGTCGCCGTACCGTCAAGCTGGGTGAAGTTCGAGGTGACGTCACCGTCGGAATCGACCATGAAGGTGTCGCCGGGCCCGACGGTAAGCAGGGCGGCGGGACTGCCGTCGCCGATGCCGACATTGCCGCCGTCGATCACGGTGAAGACGTTGGTCGTGTTGTCGTAGAGGTTGAAGATGTCGACCGCGCTGGTCAGGTTCGAGACTTCGAGCCTGCCGTTGGCCGGGGTGGTATCGCCGATGCCGACGTTGCCGGTGCCGGCATCGATCAGTAAATGTATGGCGTTATCGTCGATGTTACATAGGTAGAAGTCGTCGGCAACGGATGAGCCGCCGCAGGTGCCGTTCTGACCGAGGAACCATTGTTCGAAAGTCGTATTGAAGCTGATTCCGGTCGCGTCATCGGTCGAGCTCTCTAGAGTCAGTAAGTCCGAATAGTCTCCGGTGACGCCGCCGTCGCCATAAAGGTGCAGCAAGGAGTTCGGCGTGGAATCACCGATACCGACATCGACACCATTACCGAGGACGAGCGCATTGCTGGCGCTGACCGTGGCGTTATAGCCGATGGCCGTGGCGTTAGAGAGACTGTTGACCGACGCGTCGGCTCCATAACCGACGAAGGTATTGTTCGACCCGGTGGTGATGGTATCTCCGGCCTGATAGCCGATAGCCGTGTTGTTGGCGGTCGTGCTATTAGAGAGGGCCTGGTAGCCGACCGCGGTATTGAAACCGGTAGTGGTGTTGTCGTAGAGGGCGTAGCTGCCGAGGGCGACATTAGAACCGCCTGAGGTATTGGATCCGAGCGCGCTCACACCGACTGCCACGTTGCCCGATCCGGAGGTGTTCAGAAGCGCCGCATCGTAGCCGACAGCCACGTTGCTGGCGCCGGTGTCATTGGAAGCCAAGGAAGCCGCGCCTATCGCCGTATTGCCGGAAGAATCGACATTGCTGTTCATGGCGTAGCGACCGACGGCAGTGTTGTTACGCCCATCATCATTGGCCTCGAGAGCCCGGTAACCGACGGCGGTGTTGTAGAAGCCGGTGGTATTGGTCTCCAGCGCCTCGGAACCTACGGCCGTATTCTCATAGCCGGAAGTGACCGCGGTCCCGGCCAGATTACCGATCAGGGTGTTGTTATTGCCCGTAGGGGAAGCGTTGCCCGCCTGGTAACCGATATAGGTACCGTCCCTGGAAGTGGTGGTGAAGTTGATGAGACCGGCGACCTGTAACGCGTTATTGGGTGTAGTCGTGCCGATGCCGACATTGCCGTTCTGGTCGATGATGAACGGAGAGGTGTCACCGTCGCCGTTGTCGTCCACCCGGAACAGGTCGACCGCCGCCGTGCTGGCGATGTCTATCAGCGCGTCCGGACCGGCGTCACCGATACCGAGCCGTGTGTCCGAAGTGAGGACGAACGGAGAGCTACCGAAGTAGCGGATCGGATAGGCGGTGCTGGCCGCCGTAGCCAGATTGTCGATGGCCAGGCCGTAGAAGGTGCCGATGCTTCCGGCGCCCGTGTCCGTGGTTTCATTGACCGCAAATGCGTAATAGGTAGAGATATTTCCGGTGTTGGTGATGTAGGGCCGGGTATGGACGCCGTAGGCCTCGGTGACCGTTCCCGTGCCCTCATTGGCTACGTTGACATTGACGCTTGTCAGATCGGTTACGGTGGCCGAACCCTTGGCGCTGACTAAGGTCTCGACACCGGCCAAGGTGGCGATGTTGGTGGCGTTGTCCGCCTCGTCGGCAGAGATGAACTCACCGGCGACCACCGAGTAACCGGCGGCCGGCGGGTCGAGCGTCATGAAGGAACGGATGCCCTGTACCCCGTCGGTCGTTACCTCCTCACTGAGCCAGAATACCCGGGAGGCGGATGCCGTCTCACCGAGATCGCCCGAAGTGAACCGATTACCCATGATGCCGTGACCGGTGACCAGGAAATCTCCAGCCAGAGTCAGCTCCTCGGTCGGCGTGGAGTCACTCAAGCCGACGTTACCGAGATCGCTAACGATGAATTTGACCGCGTCGCTCGAATTATCGGCGCGCAGTATGCTGTGCTTCGCGTTAATCGTCTGGGACGTACCGTCGCCTAGCGGCGTATCTACCGTCAGGGTGGTATTGTCGGTAATTGCCGTCACTGTGGCATAGGTTCCTGGAGCTGAGGAAAGCGATATCCTGTCGCCCACCCCGAGATGCGAGGTGAAGTAGGTCCCCGAACCGATAATGTTGGTCGTACTGTTGGCGGTAGTCGTGCCGGTAATCGTCTCATCGGCAGCCTGCTTGACCGTCAATCTGGAAAGATTGGACGTGACGCCGATGCCGATATCGCCCGAAGCGTCCATAATCACGTGATCCGAACCGTTCTCGCGCAGGGCGAAAAGCGGACGGTAACTGATGGAGCGGCTATCGATCGCCATCATCGGCGGATCGAACACCTGATCGTCGTTGGAATCGGTATAGATGGTCAGGGGTAAGGCAGCCCCCTGAGTATAAGAGTAAATCTTGGGTTCATAGCCTGTATCAGCCGTCGAATCGTTACGAATCGAGAGGAAATTAGCACCGTTGTCGGACACCCCGAACCGGGAAATCTCCTCGGCAGCGCTCGCCACGGCCGGAGCCAGCACATGCAGTCCGGTCGACGGGGTCGACGTACCGATACCGACCCGATTATTGTCCGATTCCACGACCAAGGTGTTCGAGTCGACATTGAAATCGTCGCCGGCTGCACCGCCGAGGCTGATGGCCAGGACAGAACCGGTCGACTGGCTGATAGAGCCGTCAGCGAGGGTGAGCGAGGCCCCGGCGATGAAGGAACCGTCGGTGTAAACACTACCTTCGATGCCGGCGCTGCCGGCCACGAACAGGTCGTCACCGGATAGGGAGAAGCCGGAGTTCGACAGCGTCTCGTCCCCGCTCGATCCGATGACGACGTCGTCATCGTCCTCATAGGTGCCATAAGTCCCGGTTTCCCAGAGCGAGGCGCCGGCGGGCAGGGCGGCCCAGGAGAGGGTGCCCGAGCCGTTGTTGGTGAGTACGCCTGAGGCGTTGGCGCCGGGCCAGACGTAGGAAACGCCCTTGATGCTGACCAGATCACCACTTGAACTCACCTGGAAGAGGTCGCCCGAGCCGACGGTCAGAAGCGAGGCCGGATCGGAGTCGCCGATACCGACATAACCCGCATTATCAATACGCATGCGTTCCGTGACCGCGGATGCTCCATCGGCAGTAGTCGAGAAGATGATGCGTCCGGGCATGTCGTTCGTACCTGTGCCCGCGTCAACTTGAAACTGGATGTGTGCAGCCTTGACGTTACTACTCCCGTCATAGCCAAACGCGGATATGTTTGCGAGTGTATTCCCGTCAACGACAGCAGCAGGCCCTGTCCGTGCCCGCACCAAGGCAATCCCGGAGAAATCCCCGTCCGCTTCGGTATGAAGCTGAAAGTCCGCATCCGTCGTACTGAAGACGTGAAATTCTTCTGCGGGATTAGACGTGCCGATACCCACCCGACCGACGGTTCCCGCCCCGCTCGCCGGACCGACGTAGAGCGTCGGCACGGTCGAATTGAATCCGACCATCAGCGAATCCGCGGTGTTGTTGATGAGCCGGTTGGCATTGTCTACGCCGTGACCCAACGACATGGCGTGATCCGCTCCGGCGTTGACATACTGCCCCAGGGCGACCGATACGGCACCGGACGAATTGACGTCATAACCGACGGCTATGGCCCCGCCGCCGCTGGCATAGGCGTTGCCGCCGAGGGCCAGGGAGACGCTGCCGCTGGCATTGGCATTGCTGCCCATAGCGATAGCGAACTGGTCGGTAGCGTTGGCCACGCCGAAGGCGAAGGCGTTGGTGCTGGTGGCGGTCGAGGTGTTGCCGCCGGCGAAGGAATAGAAGCCGCTGGCCCGGGTGTCGTTACCGAAGGCCACCGAATAGCTACCGATATTGCCGTCATCCCAGGAGGACGAACCGGCATATCCGGCACGTAAGGCGTATTTCGACGGCACCCACATCAGCCGCGGACCGGAACCGGCGGTCGGGGTCTCGCCCTGTGAACCGGTGAAGAGCAGCGAACCGTTGCCGACCAATCCGCGGGCCATTGTCGCCGCGTTCGAAGTGGCCACGAGCGTGCCGTCAGTGCGGGCATAGACCCCCGCCAGACCGGCATATTCGAGCTGGGCACCCCAGACATAAATCGTATTCGTCCCGGCCTGGATGTCGAGAAGCGGATATCCGGTACCGGTGGTGAAGGTATGGGTCAGGGAGAAATGCTGCCAGTCTTCGGAAAGGGTCACCGCCTGCGTCCCCGGATCCGAGGTCAACGACGCGTCAATCCGCAGGGTGACGTTCGGATTACCTGAATCAGCCTTAAGCCAGACGCTACCGGTCCAGGTGGCGTTGCCGTAATTGGCTAACATCGTCGGGCTGGCCGCGGCCTGGCTCACCCCGTCGGTGGCCACCGCCCCGCCGCTCAGCCGTTCGGCCGTCGTGGCGCCGTCCGGCGCGGCCATATTGTCGGCCGTCACCGTCACGCCGGTCGCCGTCCAGACGCCGTTATCGATGCTCTCCGAATACCGCAGGAAGTTCTCATAACCGCCGAATCCGCCGAGCGGCGTGACGAAATCCCCCGAGGTGACGCTCAATCCGCCGCCCAGGAAATCGAACGGCTTGTTGGCACTGAGCCGGTAGCTCGACGGATCATAGGAGATGGTAGCGTCATTGCCATCCGTGCCGATGTGGAACGAAGCCGGTCCAAGATAGAGGTCCCGCCAGCGTCTGGCCGAGGAGCCCAGATCATAGGTATCGTCGGCGGACGGGCCGATGTCACCGGCCATCTCCAGCTCGAAGGTCGTCGGCGTAGCCGTACCGATGCCGACGTTCCCGGCGAAATAGTTGTCGTTCGCGGAAGTGTTGTAGATCGCGAAGTCCCCCGCCGGGATAGTGCTGGTACCGATAAGCAGGTCGGTGTTGTTCGTCCCGGCCGCCATCCCTTCGATTACCAGGCCCGCCTGATTAGTGATGTTGCCGGAACCGTCGGCCACGAATATATGCCGCCCGTCGATGATGGTACCACCCGAAGCGCTCATCGAAGTCAATACGGCCGTGGCCGGCGATACGTTGCCTGAACGCTCGTGAGATACCTGGAACTCGCCGGCCGTGATCACCGGTGGGCCGCCGCTCCCGAAACCCCAAGCGCTCGATGAACCGGCGAGTACGAGCTGGCCCCGCACGCCGCTTCCGGCCACAGGCGGAGCCATCGTACCCCTCCAATAGTTCTCTATATATGACGCGGTCTCAATCCCAGTCGTGTTGCTCGGATAGATCCTCACGTCGAGGGCATATTGCGGTGAGGTCGCTATGCCCATACCGACAGGCCCGGAGAAATAGTTCGTCGCGTATCCGTCCTCATAGATGCCGTAATTCGTAACGTCCGGATCGTCGAGACTGATGTAGATACCGTAATTGGTGCCGCCGGTAGATATTCCGGCCAGGTCCTCGATGTAGTGACCGTAGGCGACATCACTGGCGCCAGCATAGGTGGCCATCCTGGTACGCGCTCCGTAGACCGTCTGTGTATTGGCGTCATCGCCGGTGTAGATGTTGTTGTCCACGCCATAGGCGACCGCCCCGTTACCCAGCGCGGAGATGCCGTTCAGTATGCCCCAGCCGATCGAGGCGGCGCTGTCACCCTCGGCCCTGATGGTGTTGTCGATGCCGCGCACCTGCGAGACCGTGCTGCCGGTCGACGTAAGTACGTTCCGGACGCCGCCCATATATCCCCAACCGGCGCTGTTCGTACCGGTGTTGAAGACGCCGTAGGCGACCGGTTCGTTCCCGCCACCGGCTGTGGTCGCGGCTACCGTCAGGTCGTTGTACATCCCGTAGGCATTGCGGTCGGCCGTGATAGTTCCCGTGCCGACGTCGATCGTATTGTAGATTCCGTAGACGTCATCGCCGTCCGTATCCGCGGAGACGGCCAGATTCAGGGCGATGGCGTCATCGGTATCTACCTGGGCGATATCGAGCCGGGCAGCCGGAGTGGCCGTCCCGATGCCAACATCGCCGGCATCAGTGATCGAGAATGGCGCGGTGGTGTCGGTATAGATGGCGTAATCGTTGGTCGCCCCGGCATCCGGATTGGCGACGTACAAGCCATAATAGTAGTTCGAGGTACCGCTCACGTAACCGCTCTCCGCATAGAGCGAGGCGACGATGCCGTTACCCGTATCCTCATCGGACGTCGCCATGCCGTAGACACCGGCGACAAGGCCGGGACTCCCCAGATTTAGGCTATCCACATGCGCCGTACCGGCCACACCGATCAGATTGGGCGTGTTATTGGGTATGAGGGCCGCATACTTCATGGCGTGTCCAAGCACGCCGTAAAGGGTGCCTGCTGCCGCAGAACCATCCTGATTAATGCCTACTACCGCAGCCTTGTTGTTCCCCCCGTCGATAGCGAAGGCGCTCTTGCCGAAACCAAGATACGTATCGGCCGGAGCGTAGAACGATGAGGGGTCGGCACCGGCGTACAGGTCATAACCGCCTGCCGCAGCCACATGCAGACCGGCCCCAGGAGTCGCTGTCCCGATACCCACATTGCCGCTGCTATCGATATTGAGACCGACATTGGCTCCGGTGGTGAGCTGCAGGGTACCGGCGCTGCCGGCGCCAATCGCTGAGGTGGTGAGCTCGAGGTTGGTTCCGTCAAAGGCCAGACTGCCGAGCGTGTAGTCAGCTCCGGCCCCGCCCGTGCCCACCGTCGAACTTATTTCGAGCGATCCGGGGCCGAGTTCGAGCTTACGCCAACGCAGGGAGGTGGAACCGAGATCATGGGTATTGTCGGTATCCGGAAGCAAAGTGGTGTTGATGGCTACCGAAGAAAGGTTGGAAAGGTTGACGTTGGCTCCGGCTACGCCACCACCGGAGATAGTGCCGGTACAGGCCAGGTTGCCTGAGCCGTCGATAGTGCAGCCGGTCGAACCGGAACCGCCGGCCAGGGTCAGGCTGGTCGAGGAGGCGCCGATATTGAAAGTGGCGACCGAGGAATCGAGGTCCCCGCCTTCGATACTGGCGTCTCCCAGAGTGGTGATGTTGCCGAAGCCATCGACTCGGAAGGCGTCGCCTGAACCGACGGTCAGCAGCGAGGCCGGCGAGGCATCGCCGATACCGACGTTACCGGCGAAGTAGTTATTGTACGATGAAGCGTTATAGATGGAGAAGTTGCCCGAAGGTACGGTCAGGGTACCGATAAGGGCGTTGGTATTATTGGTACCGGCAGAAAGATCGACCGTAGCCAGACCGACGTTGTTGGTGACGGTGCCCGAGGACAGCACATTGGGTTCAAGCGCGGCTAAGCCATAAGAATTGGTGATGTTGCTGCCGGCACCATTGACCAGATTCTGTCCCTTGACGGAGAAACCGTCCGTGACGACCGTGCCGACGCCGGCCACGACCGAACCGTACATCGCTGTCGCATCGGTCACGTCGCCGCCGTTATCCCGTCCGCCGGCCACGCCGCTCACCCCGACCATGCTGCTGGCCAGTCCGGTACCCAGATGCTCGCTCCGTCCGAGGATTCCTGCCATGGAGCCGGTCATGTTGTTGGTATTGCCGGCCTTGGTCTGAGTGAACACCTCGAAACCGTAGATGCCGAAGCCGTCCGACGGGAAGTCCCAGATCGACTGGATAGCCGCCGCCCGGCCGAAACTGGTGAAAGTCTTCGAGGCCTCAAATGCTTCACCGCCCTCGAAGAACGAACCCTGGACCACCATCGGCGAATCCACCGTAAGCAGGCCGTCCGGGCTGGTCGTGCCGACACCCACCCGTCCCTGACTGTCGATATACAACTCGCTCGAACGAGCCAGACGGGTCAATCCCGGAGTGGCGTCAATACCGCCGGACCAGACCTCGAGACGCGTAATCGGAGGATAATCCCAGCCGTTCCAATACGGCACGAAATAGAGATATCTGCCGTCGAAAGTGAGGCCGGTGAAGCCCTTGGACTCAGGGACGACCGACGACATGTCGAAGACGCCCCAGGCAGCGGTATCCAGGAAAGGGGCAGTGGTGTCATAGCGCGTGACCTGCCCGCTATAATCGGTGCCGTCATAATACGGAGAGAAATAGACGAAGCGGCCGTCGAACACCGCACCGATGAATCCCTGGGAGGCCGCATCGACCGTGGTCGTATCGAAAGTCACCCACGATGATGCGTCCAGGTACGGCGCCGCGGTATCGTACCTCAGGACCGTACCGAACCAGCCCACGTCGTTCTGCCGTGGAGCATAGTAGATGTACCGACCGTCGAAAGCGGCGCCGTTGAATCCCCTCAGGTCGCTGCCGACCGTGGTCGTATCGAAAGTCGTCCAGGAACCGGAGTCGGCGAACCCGTCAGGATCAGCAGTGTCGAAACGGACGGCCGTCGGCTGCTGGCCTGGCGCGAAATATATATAGCGGCCGTCATAGATGGACCCTCCGGCAAAGGCCACGGCAGTCGCATCAACGTTCGCCGCAACGTCATAGACAGACCAGGAACCGGAGTTGCTGAAAGTAGAGGTCGTATCGTATCGGGCTACCCGACCATGGTCACCACCGCCATTCTTGCTCGGAACGACGTATACATAACGACCATCAAAGGCGCCACCGGCGAATCCTGTGGCGTTCACGTCCACACCGGTCAGATCGAAAGACGACCAGGAACTGGCATCAGTGAACGAAAACACAGTGTCGTATCTGGCGACCTTGCCGAAATAGTCAGTGCCGTTGTAATAGGGCACGAAATACAGGTATCTCCCGTCGAAGACGACGTCGCTATAGCCCTTCAGGTCAGCGTCGATATTGGTCAGGTCGAAGACGCTCCAGGAGGACGGGTTGGAAAGCTCTCCCGTCGTATCCAGACGGGCGACGATCCCGATGTAGTCGTCGACATAGAAGGGAACGAAGTAGATATACCTGCCGTCGAAGGCCGCGCCGTTGAATCCGCCGATGCTTATGTCGATGCTCCTCTGGTCGAACGTGGCCAGCTGATCGCCGCGCATGGCGATGTTGCCCGGAGTGGCGCCGGCGCCCCCGCGGCCCCCGTTATTGGATCCCAAGGCCAGTCTGCCGCTGGCGGCCTGGTTCTGTAACCAGCCCAACGCATCACTGAACGCCAAGGCGTCTACGGCCCCGCCTACGGATAACGATTCCCGCGCTGTAGCGACACCGATACCAACACGGCTGTCGTTCCTAACCTGGAAGGCCGCCGCCCCGTTAGCGTCCCGAATGACCAGTGGATTCACGGCGGTCGTCGAGAAGTCCCAGCGGTCGTCGAGCGTATGGCCGATCGGCGCGGAGAAGGAGACGCCCACACCGTCATCCAAATCATGGATACCACCCTTGATGACGACGCGGCCGGCCCGCCAGGTCGTACCTCCGTCATCGGACCACTTGAAGGTGTCGGCATTGGCCCGGAAATACCAGAAGTCGTCGAGCGTATGACCGGTCGTGGCGGCGAAGGTGACGGTCACGCCACTTGAAGGTGTCCGGCGTCCCGGTGCCGTCTATCTGAACGCGGTATTTCTTGCGCCCCCACCCGGTGAAAGAACCTCCGGCGGTGGCGTCGTCGAGACCCGTACCTACGAAATCCGCGACATCGATGAAGGGTGATCCGTCTATCTGAACGCGGAAATCCGCAGCCGCAGCACCGGTGAAAGGACCATAGGCATTGACGTCGTCGAGGCCGGTGCCGGTGAACGTGACGGAACCGACAGATGATCGGCTCCGGACACTCAGTGCCGAGTCGATGGTGGACGTACCGATACCCATATCACCGGCGAAGTAGTTCGTCGGGCCCCCGAATCCGGATCCGCCCTGGACATAGATCGATTGACCGACGCTCATCCCCCCGGAGAAGAAGCCGTCCAAGGCAGAAAGATTATTTCGGACCGCCAGACTGCCCGCCTCCAATCCGCCTGCCTCAAGCTGCTGGATATAGGCACCGCCGAGGTCGAATGCCTGCAACGAACTCGAGCCGCTGGCCGTGACAAAGGCGTAGCGTCCCTGGACATGGATACCTACCGGCCCGCTCGAGACCGTCACCGTATCCACTGACGACGGTGACGTGGGATCGGAGACATCGAAGACCTGGAGGGTGCTCGATGTGAAGTTGGTCACATAGGCATAACGCCCCTGGACAAAGACCCGAAACGGATCGGTGCCGGTAGCAGCGGAGCCTGCCGAAAAAGGCGAATTCGGGTCAGAAACGTCGAAAATCTCCAGGGTCGCTGCAGTGCTATTTACCACATAAGCAAATCCGTCCTGGACATAGACGTCGTACGGATCGGACCCCGTAGCCACGGTACCGATCGATATCGGTGAGGCCGGATCGGAGACGTCGAAAATCTCCAGGTTGTCAGCACCGCTATTTACGATGAAGGCATAATTATCCTTGGTAAAGACCGCCTGAGGACCTGAACCGGTACTGGAAGAACCGATAGAAGATATCGAATTAGGGTCAGCGATATTGAGTATCTGCATGGTATTCCAACCCGAACTCAACACATAAGCGTACTTCCCCTGGATATACAGGCCGGTGGCCCCCAAGCCCAGGGTGTATTGCGTGATGAAGGTCGGGGTCGTGGGATCCGAAACATCATATACACGCATCTGATTCGGATCGAACATGCCGCCCTGGACGACCACGTATACGTAATTGCCGGAAGCGTGCACGGTGGACGGATTGCTCGTTCCGACGGAGATCGAACCGAGAAGGACCATGGAGGTCGGATCGGAGACGTCGAAAATTCGCAGCGTCCTAGTACTCGAACTCACGACATAGGCACGGTGGTCCTGGATATGGACCGCGATCGGAAATGAGCCGAGTCCGGTGGATGCCGAACCGACCGCCGCAGCCGCGAACCGACCGGTGATATCCAACTGCGTCCCAGGAACAGTAGTGCCGATGCCGAGATTACCGGTTATCACCAGATTCCCGCTTGAATCGGTCACCGGTACATAGGCACCGGAACCGCCGACGTCGCTGGTATCAAGGTCGTCCAGGAGGTCGGCATTCAGGGCCATCGGCGCGGAGACGATGCGGTTCCGCGGCGTCATCTCCGGATCGGCGCCGACCGTTATGCCTATATATAGGTTGGGGTTGTTGAAGAGGGTGACCGGGAGGGCATTGGGGTCGGAAAGATCGGCGCAGTCACCGGTATCCGAAGTGTCGCCGATGAGCACGGTAGCCAGGCCGTTCACGAAATCGACGCTTCTCGCCACCGGGGTGCCGACCGTACCGCAATCGGTATGGAGCCGGGTGCCGCCGGAGGCCGCGTCGTAGAAGCTGATGTAGACGTTTTGGGCGCCCTGCACCGGGATGCCGCCGCTGTCCGTCAGCCTCATCTGGTAGTTGAGGACGCGATTCGAGGAAGGCCCGGAAGCCCGGGTCGGACTGACGATATAGGAGATGGAGAGCGCGGTGATCGCCAGTCCGGTGAGACAGAACAGAAAAGCACCAACCAGGCGCACCAGGCCTAACGTGTCGGTGCTATTCATCAGACTGATCAATTGTCCGAAGGGGCGTCTCATGTTTTGTCTTTCTTTTTTACCTAACCCACCCCCTTCCGGTTCAGACGTCACGGCTGTGGCTCTTCAGCGGGCGGTTCCTCAGCCGGGGGCTCTTCGGCCGGGGGTTCCTCGATGACCGGCTCTTCAGCGGGCGGTTCCTCAGCCGGGGGCTCTTCGGCCGGGGGTTCCGGCTCATCCACCCCGAGTATCCAGTAGGTGAACGGAACGTCCATCGGTGCCGGGGTAGCCAGCTTGACCATGAACGATTCGGTCGTCTTCTCCTCGATCCACCAGCTCGAACCGGGGTTACCCTCGAAAGTGACGACGACCAGCGAGTTCGGTTCCATCGCCTGGTTGATGACCAGCTTGCCGATCATGCCCGCCTCAAACACTTCGCGGCCCACGGTCTTGGTCTGTTCCTGCCTCGATATCCTTCATCACCATGCGGCCGTTGCCGTCGATCGACCAGAGGCCGTCGATGCCCTCAAGGGCGCCGAGGCCGATGATCGGGTAGCCGGCCATGTCGAGGAGCTGTCCGGCGGTGCCGCCGGTGAGGCTGCCGGAGGTGTCGGTGTTGGCCTCCTCGACCGTGGTGCCGTTGTACCAGCCGGTCTTGAGGAAGACGGTGATCAGATTGTCCTCCTGGGTGCCGTCGTAGGTCTCGAGGGCGATGCCGACGACATAGCTCTCGGCGTCGGCCTTGCGGCCCTCGCCGGGGACGGTGGAGACGGTGATGGGATCGCCGATGTTGATGGCGCCGTTCTCGAGGTTGACCTTGGCGGGCACCCGGCCTTCGAGGGCCACGGGGTAGCTGCCGACGTCGTTCAGGCCGGCCAGGAAGCCGGGGCGGGTCGAGACGATACCGACCAAGAGGTAGCCGTTACTCTCATGAGAGTTGTCGGCCTTCTTGACGTGGGCCTCCTGGGAGACGTCGAGCATGACGAGTTCCCCGGGCTCGAGGGCGTCGTCGGAGGGGAACATCTCGGCGAAGTCGTAGGAACCGGTGCCCCAGCCGGCGGCGTTGGTGCGCATCATGTCCCCGGCCGGGCCGGTGTCGCCGTCGTAGTAGATGTAGCGGTTGGTCTGGATGGCGCCGCGGTCCGAGGGATAGAGGTTGCCCCGGAGGGCCACGTCGCCCTGCGAGCCGAAGTAGATGAGCTCGGTCCTGTCATTATCCGTGAGCGAGAGGCGATAGGTGTCCTTGTCGGTCACCACGTTCTCGAGGGTGAGATCCCGGTCGACCGCGGAAGGTGAGCCCGTGGGAATCCCGGGCCGGTTCGAGCTCGGTGGCCTCGGCGGTCCGGTCGGCGAGGTAGCTGAGGCCGGAGTCGCCGAGCTGCAAGGTCGCGCTGTCCAGCTCCTTCACTGCGTTGATCAGGACGAAGGTGAGGGCGCTCGAACTCAAGCTGTAGAAAGTCGTGACTTCTTCATCCTCCGGATTGTAATATGCCTCGAAAGTGCCGATAGTATAAGGAACCACATCCAAGACATCTTGGGCGATCAAGCCAATCCCCTCGGCACCGGCTGGCATACCGCCATGACCGTTCAGCACGTAACTGACCGGGTTGATCTGCCTTACGATATCAAGGCCGTCTTCAAAACTCTGGACGTTGTCTTTCAGACGGGCATCAGAGACCACATCCCAGGTATTGTCGACTGGCTTGGCGGCGGAGTCGGCGTCAAGTTGCAATTGATAAGTCGTGTACCCGCAGCCCCCATCATGACCGCAGATCATCAGTCCGTCATCGGAGAAACGGGCCATCTCTACAGTGGCTTCGCCCTCAGCAGTGTCGTCGGTAAATCTGAAACTGACCATGGCACGGGTATTGAAAGAAACGGCCCAAGGATTCGTATCGGTCGCACCGCCGTAACCTCCCACTATCAGAGACCATGAACCGTCTTCAAGCAGGATGTAGCGGTTATTGCCGGTCGTGAATGACATGTTGCCCCCGACAGTCAGGGTCTCTTGGGGTGAAGAATCGTTAATGCCGATACGGTTGGTCGAGAAATCACCGTAGATGAGTGGGGTGGTCGTATTGGAATTGTCGATATAGAGCTTGCTGGATCCGGTCTCGTTATAGCCGGCCTCATAGCCGATGAAGACGTTGGAGCTGCCGTCTCCGAGATAGCCGGCCCGATAGCCGAGTAGGGTGTTGCTGCCGCCGGTATTGGTGCCGCCGGAGAAATAGCCGACGTAAGTATTGTTGCCGTTCGTCGTCGCGGCATTACCGGCGCCGAAACCGAGGTACGTGTTGTAGTTGGCGGTCGTGGAGTTCTGACCGGCGCCTTGACCGACGGCCACATTAGACGTGCCGGAAGATACGCTGTAACCGGCCGAATTACCCACATAAGTGTTCGAGGTGCCGGTAGGCGTGCCGGTACCGTATCCTGCGTAATGACCTATGGCCGTATTGCCATCCGTATTAAGTAGCGCGCCGGCGGAATTTCCAATGAAAGTATTGAAGTCAGAAGTAGTGATAGAGCCTCCGGCGTTGGCGCCAACGACAGTGTTATACGTACCATTAGTGATGGCATCGCCGGCATAGGTACCGATCGCCGTATTGTAAGTACCGCTGGTCATCCCCAGAGCGGAATGATAGCCGAGAGCGGTATTGTATTGTCCGGAACTGGAACCGGAGACGCCGTAACCGGAACGACGACCGACATAAGTGTTGAAAGAGCCGGTGCCGTAATAATCGGCCTCGTTGCCGATTGCCGTGTTATAGCCTCCGGTAGCTAATTCATGACCGGCACCATAACCCAATACGGCGTTATGGGCGCCTCCAGTGAGATTATAGGCAGCCTGAGTACCGACTATGATATTGCCGTAACCGGAAGTGACATTGATACCGGCGTTAAAACCGAGGAAGGTCGACTCCCAGTCGCCGTGGTCACCCAGGAAGAAATTAGTACCGATTTGTAACGCGTCATCAGATCGGATACTGATATCTCCGGCCACTCCCAATTTTGCGTCAGGCGTAGAATCGCCGATACCAACGTCACCCCCGTCAATAACGGTGAAAACGTTGGTGGTGTTGTCGTAGAGGTTGAAGATGTCACTAGTGCCCGTTTGACGGACCTCGAGCTTGCCGTCCGGGGAGGTATCACCGATACCCACGTTACCGGTCACGGATTCGACCAGGAGACGGATGGCGGTATCGTCGAGGTTACACAGGTAGAAATCGTCATAGTTGGTCGAGCCACCACAAGTACCGTTCATACCGACGAACCATTGTTCGAAGGCCGTATTGAAGCTGATACCGACCGCGTCATCTGTCCCGTCATCCTCGAGAGTCATCAGGTTCGAATAGTCTCCGGTGATGCCGGAAGCGCCGTAGACATGCAGCATGGAAGAAGGGCTGGTCGCACCGATACCCAGTTCCGAATCGATATAGTTCGATTCGGAACTGTTGATGTACAGACCATAGTCCGTGCCGGTCGAGCCGCTGGAAGAACCGTAGAAGGCAAACTGGTTCCCGGCCGTCCCGTTGGCCTGACCGTAGACGGCGTACTTAGTACCCGCAGAACCGTAGGCGCGGCCATAGACACCGTAGTTGCCCGTGGTGCCGTCAGTCGAATAGCCGTAGACACCGTAGTTATCGACGGTATTGCCGCCGGTAGCCGAGGCCCGCGCGCCGTATTTGGCGGTCGTGCCGGAAGCGCTGCCGGTAGCGGCCACGTCCAGACCGAGGGCCGTAACCCCGGTTCCCGATCGGGAGGTCGAGGCGTAGATCGCCTTATCCGCCAGGGCCGTGACATAGATGCCGGCCGAAGCGGCGGTGGGACCGGTATTCCTGACGTATAGGCTGTAGGTATCGCCGGAGCCGGAGCTGTCGACAGAAAGCGTATAACCGTTGGTGGCCGAACCGCCGAAAGCCGCAGCATCATTACCGCCGTCGATGACGAACATGTTGGCGTTATTGTTGCTCTCGACCCGGAAATCGAAGTCACCGCTGTCCTCATTGAAGACAGCCGCACCGCGAACGTCCAAGGTATCGGTCACATCATCCCAGGAGAGTGCAGCTTCGCCGCCGAAGGAACCGCCGTCGTTATACTGGATATAGGAATCGGCACCGCCGGGCGAACCGCTGCCAGCCGCGGACCAGGAGAGGTTACCTGAACCATCATTTGAGAGGACATAACCCGAACCTGCTGCTTGAGCGGCGGGCCAAGAATAGGTGATGTTCCTGATCTTGATAATGTCGCCGTTCGAATCAACCTGAAATAGATCGCCGTTTCCGACAGTGAGAAGCGAGGCCGGATTAGCGTCACCGATGCCGACGTTGCCGCTCATGAAGGTCGCGGCATAGCTGCTGGTCGAACTGACATAAAGGCCGGTGCCGGAGGAACTGGTGAAGTAGCCGCCGT
>LJNP01000054.1 GCA_001303185.1 Parcubacteria bacterium SG8_24 | reverse complement strand
CGTAGGCCGCGGAGGCGTCGGCGAACCGGCGCTTGTCAAAGTAGAATTCACCGAGGTTGCTGTAGACTTTGTCCTCGTAACTGCGTTCCCCGTGCCGTGAGAAGTATTGCACCGCGGAATCGGCGCCTCCGAGGTAGGAAAAGCTCAAACTGATGGCGCGGAAGGTGTCATCGGTACGTTTTTTTTCCTGCTCGTCTTCGGTCTGTTCGAAGTCGTACCCCGCGGACACTTTGTGATCCATGAGCGCAACAAACCGCTTAAGGGCGTCTTCATAAAGCTCCTGCTTGTAGAAAGTCCAGCCCAGTTTGTACAGGGCGATCTCGTAGAAGGTAGAACGATCACCCATGTCAACAATGCTGTTGTAGGCATCCTCGGCATCGAGGTAGCGCTTGCGCGCGAAGAAATGTTCTGCCCGCCGGAACTGCACCTGGTCAACGTATCGGGAACGGGGATAGTCGCGCACCATCCGGTCCATGACCCCCATGGCTTTGTCGATCTCCCCCAGCTCCTCATAGGCGCGGGCCATCTGGTACAGCACCTGGTCGCTGCGTTCGTAATGGGGGTATTCCTCGAGGAGCTTCTCGTAAAGGGCAACGGCCTCGCGGGCTCCCTTCCTTTCCAGGTCAGACACGCCTTCTGCAAGCCTGACTGCCGAGCCCGCCGCGCCGGCCGGCGGCTTAATCCGGGTTGTCCGCCTTTCAAACTCCTCCTCGGATTCACCGGCTGCGGCCATGGACGCACGCGCCTGATCCGGGGACTCGCCGGCAGCGGGAACGGCCGCCCGGATCTTAATGTCCTGAGGGGCGGTCAAGGAAGGCGGGGCTCCCTCTGTGAGGGTACCGTATTCCTTTTCGATCTTCAGATCGGCCAGACGGCGAAGGGCCTCGGGCTTAAGTTCGGAGTCCGGCGTCTCCTCTAAAAAGCGCTGGTAACTTACCATCGCTTTCTCAAGCCCGCCCTCGACCCTTTCTTCCCTGACCTGAACGCTCTGATCGCGCAGCGTGCCAATAGTGTCTCTGGTGCTTACGGTTGAGCAGGCCGTCAGCACCACGGGAGCTGTAATAAGGGTAACTGCCAGAATGAAAAGCCGGCCCCGGTTCATTTACTCATCCCCATCCCCGGTTCGGGTCCTGGTGGCGCGGTCATAGCTGTCCGCCATGGCGAACCGCGCCTTGATCCGCAGGTCCACAAGCCGATCGCGACGCGCGGTGAGTTCGTTCACTGCCATTGTTTCGATCAGATTGCCCTGTCGCGCCATCAGTTCATCCACATTTTCCCGGGCCTTCCCTATCTTGAGCCGCTGGCGGCTGATCTCCTCGCCATATCCTTCATAGCTCTGGGTCGCGGCCTGACGGGCGCGCACGAAGGTTCCGTACTGCTTGTTAAGCAGACCGATTTCGCGGGTAAGGTCCTTAAGATGCTTATAGGCATCTGTGTAGCGGCTGTCGTATTGCGTATGGATATTGAAGTACAGCACCCCCCTCAGGCGTTTGATGCGGGCCGAGGCTCCAGCGGGGGCGGCCGTCCCGTCCGCAGTCAGTCTCCGCTCCAGGAGATCGATCTCTTCACTGATGATACGCTCTGCGGCGGTTGCCAGATGATCGGGTCTCGGGACCACCAGCATGGCCGTAAGCTGCTGTTCGATGAGGTCCCGCTGCTCCATGCGCAGGCGTATCTGCGAGTCAAGCTGCCGGAATCTGCTGTCGATGTCAGGCAGCAGCGGATCGTAGTAGGCGCGGCGCTGTTCGATGATCTGATCGAAAGCGGTAAGGTCACTCTCCCATACGGCGAGTTTACAGCGCAGCTGCGTAAGGTCGAGATAGTTCTTGAGGGATTCCTGGAAATCGTGGGAGGCCATGAGGTCAAGCAGGTAGTAGGTTTCGGGGGTGTCGGGAAGCTCGCGCAGTGTAACGACCCAGTCGGCGTCCTGCTTCAGTTCTTCACGGACCAGGGCCTTGAGAAATCGGCCTTCCTGGATACTCTGGATGGATGCTTCCAGCTTGTCTATCTCGGCGTCAAACTTCCCCAGGGAGCTGTTGTAAACCAGCGCTGCCTTGCTGCTTACATTCAGCTTGCCATAGGCGTAGGGAAGGGCGAGCATGGCCTCCTGCACGGAGGCATCGGTGACCTCCCTCGTCACCAGAACGCTCCAGGGCACCAACGCCTTTTCATAACGGCCCAGGAAGGCATCCGCCCATCCGGATCCCAGCAGCGCCCTGTTCGAGAACGGACCGGTAAGACGCACCCGGTCGAACACCTGCTTGGCGTCCTCATAATCCTGGTCAGCAAGCAGCTTTGATCCGAGAACAAGGTTGGCCTTGTCCCTGATGGCCAGTGTGAGGTCATCGCTGCTTTCTATCCGGCCGGTGAGGTCAAGATACCGGCGCCCTTCGCGCTCATTTCCATCCTTTAACAGCGCAATGCCGAGGTTGTAGGAGACAAAGCCTTCGAGCCCCCGGGCATCCGCAAGGCCCTTGAGGATCCTGGCAGCCTGGTCAAAACGGCCGTTGCCCATGAGGATCTGGGCGCGCAGAAAGTCAAGGTCGTCGTGGATGTTTTCAGGAACAACCCCATCGATACGCTCCACGGCATACTGGGCATTGGCGGGCTGGTCCTTTTGAAAGTAGATCCGTGCCAGCCGGAAAATAGCCTCGTTGCGCACCGGCTCGGCGACGCTGCCTTCTATGACCGCGGTGATGGCGCGCCCCGCGCGCTGGTGCATCCGGTAGGCAAGTTCGAAATCGCCTACGTCAAACTCCGCCTGGTTGATGTGGTAGTGCAGGGTATCGAGTTCAGGTTCATCGACCCCGTAGTGCTGCATGAGCTCCGTGTCGAGCCTGGCGATGGCATCGAACCATTCCTCCTGGAAGGCGTAATAAAGGGCCTCTCCGAAATAGAGGTCCTTTAAAACCAGCGGAGCCGATCCGCCTGGCGGAGCCGACGTGCCGGCAGAGGCCTGGGAGGCGGTGAATATAAGGATCGTTAACGCTGCTATCAGCCTTTTCACAGCCTACCTGTCCTTCATGATGATGCCGGCGGCGTCCAGGGATATTTCCACGATCCCGGGACCCACGTCCTTATGGACCGTAAATTGCTCGGACTTTTTGAAGTCTGCGCCTCCCGCGGTCTGGCCGAGGACAAGGACCTCAAAGTCGTGCTCTCCGGACCGGATATTGCCGGTATAGATGCGCTGCACCCCTCCCTTCAACAAGGCCTCGAGCTCCTTGAAGGTGTAGAGGTGGTGGGCGACCGGCTTGCCGTCTATCTGGATCTGGACCGAATCGGGACGAATCGCTCCTTCACCGGCCAGTGATACGAACACCGCCACCTGAGTATTGGACGGATAGAGCAGCTTCTCTTCGAGCTGGCTTAACTCCGCAGCAATGCTCAGGACGTCGCTCTTTATATCCTGGACCTGCTCGTCCAGGCCCTTGATCTGTGTACTGTTCACTTCCTGTCCGTGTGCGGCGGCGACGCTCATGGCAAGCAGCGAGATCCCCAGGATCAGCTTTTTTAACCGGCTAAACATTTTGGCCTCCCAATGCCCTGAAATTTACCTTGGCGTTACTAAAGCCCCGAGGGCGCAAAGCCTCCGGGTTCCTAGTATTTCCCGACCAGGTTGATGAACAGACCCTCGTGGGTGTAGTCCAGTTGAGTCAGGTCATCCGAAAAATCGCTGAAGTTGTAACCGGCGCCCGCCTTGAAGTGTTTGCCCAGGTGTCGGTAGATCCCCACCAGGGCCCCGCTGCGGCTGTCCCCGGCGTCAGGCAGTTCGAGCATGCGTCCCTCCAGGAGTGCATCCCAGCGGTGGACGAAGTGGTAGTCTGCCCGCAGCACATTCAGCCTGGCCCGGCTGGTGGTGAAAACCGGATTGTCCCGGTCCTGCGCCACCTTGCCGTAGCGATAGGAGTGTTTGCCTCCCACGGTCCAGCGCGTCGTCAGGTCGTACATGACGTCTATGGAGGCGATCTGGCTGCGCTGGATGTGTCCGGGGGCCGCGCCGGTATCGGCGATCTGTTCGGCCGCGGGGAAATCATAGAAATAGGTGTACTTGAGCAGCGTATTGAGGCGGTCATGGTCTGCGGGGCGGTACGCGTAGGCCAGGACGGCCTCCGTGTAGTCTCCGCGGTAATAGTCGCCCAGGGAGCTTTCGCTCGTGGCGTAATTGTATTTTCCGATCAGACGCGACCCCTCCGACAGCTGGTACTTGACGCTGTTTTTCGAAAGCCATGAGGTGCGTTCCGAGACGCTCGCGTCCGGCTGCTCGATGTCGTCGACCCGGTATTCGAGGGCGCATGCGAGCGTAAGCTTGTCAAAGCCGTAACCGACCCTGACACCTACCGCTTTCCTCTCGAGATCGTTCGCGGTCTCGGGGTCCTTGAGGGTGCCGAAATCGAGATTGGCCCCCAGATTGAGCCGGTTTGCGGCCTTAAGCTGAACTCCGGTGGAGTGCGTCAGGCCCGTGGGAACGTCGCCGTGAGTATACCTCTCCTCCGCGTAGACGCTGCCGCTGTCCGAATAACGGGTGTTAAAACCGGAAGTCATCTCACCCCTTCTGGCAAGCAGGCCGTTGTCCGTCCGTTCGTTTTCCAGGCTGTATTTGCTGTACATCGTCGTCCGGTCGGAATACAGGTACTCGACCCCGAGCCTGGCGCCCGTTCCGATGTCCCCTCCTGAAACCTCGCCGGTGCTGCTCACGCGGTCGGTCAGACGCCAGCTGCCCCCCACGCCGAAGCGGCCGTTGTCTTCACGGTTGCCGCTTGCCCGGACCGTGTCCTGGACAAACCCGTAAGCCGCCCATCGCGTGTGGGGATCGTAGAGCAGTTTTATGGCCGCATCCGTACGGTCGCCCTCCTCCTGGGTCAAGGGGACCACGGCCGAATTGTCTTCGCGGCTGTCGGTGCGAAGTCCCGACCCCAGGGTCCAGTTGTCGCCTATCCGGTAGTCGACATTAACTTCGCCTGCCTCGGTCTCAAGACCTTCCGGCTGATCGAGCTTGTCCACTTTCAAGCGCGCATTCAGACGATCGGTAAGCGGAAGCTGGGCCGCACCGCCGTACCTGGTCTGGTCCCGCTCGGTGACCAGGCCCGGCGCCGAATAACCCGCCTCGAGGTCCTGCAGGTAGAAGGTGACCCGGCCCCCGCCCTTTTCGAATAGGTCCGCGAAGCCCAGGCTGGCATCCACACGATGGGCCTGCGCTTTAACTTCGTCGTCCAGGGGAACCGGTGTGTCGAAAGTGAAACCGCCGTCGCCGGAGGTGGTTGCCGCCGTCCCGGGACCCGTGGTGCTGCCCCCTTCCAGTTTGATCCACGTCTCTGAAGACTTGCGCAGTGTCAGGTCCGCGCCGTCCAGGCTGCTGTCGATCTCCGCTTGAGTATCCCGGCTGGCGGTCAGTCCGACCTTGATGTGGTCGCTGAGCCAGTAATGGACCCTGCCGCCGACAACCAGCGTGTCCGGATCATCGAACCCGGGCGTGAATTCGTAACGCACCACCAGGTAGACCGGGTTGCCGCTGATGGAGCTGCTGTGCACCAGCAGATCATCGTCCGCCGTGGCGGGCAATGGTGCCAACAGCACGATGCGTCCCTGCAGGTAGTCGATGGTGTAATCGAGTGCCGCCGTGAGATTCCTGACGGCCAGTATGATCCCGGAATCGGAGTCTCGCACCTCAATACGCACCCGTTCGGAGCCTTCCAGCACGTCCTGCCTTTGCAGTAAATAGAGCGATCCGTCCGTGCCCCGGAACTCGTCGCGACCCGCCACGGTTCCCGGGTCCGCGGCAAATCCGTCCACCACGAGACGGGGCTCGCCGAAACTGGTGGTCCGGGCGGGCTGATAGTGCAGATTGGCGCCGTAAAGCCCACGGTCCACGTGAGCCAGGTCGGTGTCGGTGTATGCGATCCGGAAGCTGCCCCAGTGACCGTAAGTCTCCTCTTTTTGTACCCTGAGGTAGAATTTGCCGCTGGTCGGGGCGTCCTCGGCGACAGTACTGTCATCCCCGTAGGTCGGGTAGAAGTCGTCCGGATCGACCCGCCTGAAAAGCGCCTCGGGAGACTTGTCCAGGAAATTGGAAAAGATCTCGTCCGTGGGGCCTTCACCCGTATCGGCGCTGGCCGTGAGCGACCAGCCGTTCCTGAACTTACCCTTTGTGTAGAACGCCACCCGGCCCTCGAGGTTGGAATCCTCCTGGTACCGGCGCTGGTCCGGGGCGAGCAGGTCGGCCGGCCCGTCTGTCTTATCGCTGGACACCGTGAGGTCGGCCATCCCCACTGTGAACCAGTCTCTCTTCTTGAGCTGAAGGTCGCGCAGGAACAGTTCGCCGCTGCCTGAACTGTCGAGGACAGCCACCTCCACGGTATGCATGCCCTCGGGCAGGATCTCTTCGGCCACGAAACCGCCGGTGCCGTCCACCGGCACCTCGTGCCCGGCTATCCACACCGTGTGCCCTTCAGGGATCGAGGTGCCGTGGGCCTGCACTGCGCCGCCGTTAAGGGGGATCCCGCGAATGGCGATGCGGCTCTCGCCATAACCGGCCAGCAGTTTTTCGCCAGGATCCTCTTCGGCAGTGGACGGATCCACGCGGTCGACCATCCACAGGAGCTGGGTGCTGGTCTCGTCAAAAAGCCCCTCTTCGCCATACACACGAACCAGGTATTTCAACTTGCGCAGGGGTGCCGATAAGGCCTCGGACCCGGGCTGCCATCGGGCCATACCGTCGGCATCCATCTCGACGACGGCCAGGGGCACATCCCTTACGGACTGCTCCTCTTCGAAGATCCTGACCTGGGCCCGCTTGATGAAGCTGCGGTAGTTGGTGTGCAGGCGGAAATAAACCAGGTTTTCGACGAACCGGGTATCGGGCGAATCCTTGTACTGGATCGTGTCCGGCCAGGCGGTCACGTTAAGCCGCGGCTCAAGGTTCAGACTGTCATGTTTGAACTGGATCCGGGCATCTTCGAGAGCCACGTCGGTGCAGCGCTGCACATCAGAACTGCCTTTGTTGGGGTCATCCAGGGGCTGTCCGTCCACCGTGATGCGCATGAGATTCAGGGCAAAAGGATGTCTCATTTCCACATCGCGGGTCAGCGGGATCACCTGAATCCCCTCATAATCGTCACGGGCGATAAACTCGTCGTAGACGACCTGTACCTTGACTTTGGACGTGTCGGAACTGATAAAACCTGTGTTCACCACGTCGTCGGACTGGACATACCCGCGGCCGTCAAATTCAGCCTGCCCCTGGGCAAGTCCCATCTG
>LJNP01000010.1 GCA_001303185.1 Parcubacteria bacterium SG8_24 | reverse complement strand
ATCGAGACGGGGTCGAGACCTGCAGCCGGCTCTGTCACCACCCCCTGTGGCTTTCCGGCCACATCCGCCTAATTGACTGAGGCCTATGCGACCAGACAGTCTTGTCATCATCGTCCTGACCCTGCTGTTCTTGGGTTTCGGCATCTCGATATTCCTTCGTCATATCTGTCAGGATAGCGAAGAATCGTCGGGCGGCTCACGGAAACCCGGAACGAAAGGGCCGGCTCGGTCGGTACGAGGCGAACAACTCCTCGCTGCCGCGGTCTTCTTCCTGGTGCTGCTGGCCGTTCTCGGCGGGTACTTCCTGTTTCGGTTCAAGTCAGTCGCGGAAGGCGCCGACACCGGTCTCTGGTCGTCCGGGGCCTTCCTGCCGCTAATCTGGATCGTCCTGTTCATCCCCGTGTTCATCGGCCGGAAACGACGGCGTCCGCCCCACGAGATCCAGACATTGACGCTGATCGCGCTGCTGGGCCTGGGTCTGGCACTGGGTGTCTACTTTCTCTTCCAGGAAGGGGGCGTGGCGGAGAAAGTCACGACCGTCCGCAGCGATTCGGTCCTGACGCGGCAGACGGCCACGGAACTGGTCCATCAGGCCTGGGGCAGCTGCGATGAGGCCGACTGCGAAAGGCTCTCTGTCCGGGTGCTGGACAGCGGCGACGGCGTCGGGCTGATCGAGGCGGTCTATGACGGCTTGCACGACGATTCCGTGCGGACGATCCGCCGCCGTTGCTGGGCTCACCAAACGGACGGTAACTGGACACTCGGCGCGGTCGTCATCACCGAATACCGCTGCCAGCCCGGCCGCGGTCAGCAGGATTTCTCCAAGGAACTGTGCCTATGAATAATCCTTAACCGTGATCCGTATGAGTTGCGGAAAATCTCACGGCAAGAAGAGGCCGGCGAAGAAGAAAGTCGCCAAGAAGCCGGCAAAAAGGAAGAAGTGAACAGACCGCCCCCGACCGGGGCGGTCTGTCGTAATTGACCGAACCTGGCCCGGAAGCTAAGCTGTAGAGTCGTTCCTTAAACTGACGGAGCGTGCGCTGGAGGATAACATAGTCATGCTCGGCTTCATTTTCGGCTGGACCTCCTTCGCCGTGCATCTCCTGGCCTTCCTGGTCTTCAATTGGAAGACCGCCCGGGGTCAGGCCAGACCCAACACGGCCACCTGGACGATCTGGTCCTTCGTGACGATCCTGAATTGTGCCTCATATTTCGTGATGAGCGGCGACTGGATCAAGGCGCTACAGCCGCTCGCCGGAGCCCTGGCCTGTACCGGCACCCTGCTGTTCGCGCTGTCCAGGGGCCGCCTGGAGCGTCCCGGCAGGTTCGACCTGGCGGTCCTGGCCGTGAGCCTCGTTTCGGCTATCGTCTGGTTCGTCTGGCGTCAGGCAGCCTTCGCCAACCTTGTCCTACAGGCGGCTTTCGTCATCTCCTTCATCCCGACGCTCAAGGACGTCTGGCGGGCGCCACAGAAAGAGAGTCCGCTGCCCTGGTTCATGTGGGGAGCGGCATATCTCCTGCTCATCGCGGCGGTCTGTGTCCGCTGGTCCGGCCATATCCCGGATCTGGTCTACCCGCTGAATTCGTTCTTCTGGCATGCGCTGGTTGGTGTGCTGGCGCTACGCCGGAGCCGGACCCGATGATGAGACTGGGTCGGATCGGATCGCCTCTCGGCGGTCCTTTTTCACACCCGCCGAAAGCCGGGGATATTGACAATAGCGACACCAGATGGAAAATAGGATCAGCACATTAACTGGAGGATAGGATATCGCCATGACCCGCGGAAAACTGTTCCTGATCGTGGCCCTGGGTGCCGTCCTCACCGCCCTCATGGACCGGGTGATCGGCATCGACTACGGCGATCTGAGCATCGTCCTGGTCAACCTGCACCGCTCTCTTTACATCATCTTCGGAGCGGTGCTCTATGCCTGCTGCGCCGAGGTCTTCGGCGTACCCTGGAAGAAAAAGGAGTCGGACGACCGTACCAAATGACCCGCCGCCGGCAAGCGAACGCCTGCCGGCCTTTTCGTCTCCGGAACCTGAGGATACCCGCTTCGGTCGACCGGCCGGTTCTGCTATAATTGAGTCAGCACTAACCTGTGGGGCACATATGTACCGCAACCTCTTCATACTTCTCATCGTACTGTCGACGGTCTATCTGGCGATACCGTTCTCAGCGGATACCGAACATTCCTCGATGTTCCTGACCGTATCGACCTTCCTGTTCGCTATCCTGACCGGTTTCTTCATCGCCCGACAGAACAGCCGCTACAACCAGATCCGCGAGCAGATAGCCACTTTCGACGGCAACATCACCGCCCTCTACCGCGGTTTCGGTCAGTTCGGCGATGAGGTGCAGAAGAAGGCGGCCAAGATAATCAATCGTCATTACCGCAAGATCCTCGAGATGCAGCAATGGGACTACCACTTCATGCACAAATCCTCCACCATCAAGGAACTGGGAAGCCTGCTCCACGAGACCGTCGGCCAGAGACAGCTGCCGTCCGGCCCGCATCTGGTGCTCCGCGACATGATCCAGAGCCTGGACGGACTGCAGGTGGCTCGGAAGAACATGGTGGCCCTGCAGGTCGAGCGCATACCCAAGCTGCCGCAGACCCTCATCTACTTCCTGGCGATCATGCTGCTGTTCGTGCTGGCGCTGATCCCGTCGACCGCGCTGATGTTCGACGCGCTGCTCAAGGGCGCCTTCGGGACCATCGTCATCTTCCTGGTGATCCTGTTGCGCCAACTCGACGACCTGCATCTGTTCGAGGGCACGCTCGGCGAGGCTTCGGCCCAGGACGTGCTCAATATCCTCTCGGAACGGCGCTGAGTGACTGAAGACCCATCATCAAGACCGCCCGATAAGGGCGGTTTTTGATAGGCGTCGGAGGGCTTATTGACCGTGCCTCCCGCAGGTGCTATAAAGCCAGGTCGGACGGACGGAGGTCCTCCGAAAATACCATTGACCCGACCCGCTGAGGCGGGAGAGGGGAGGAATAGGATGTCTGCGAAGATCGATCGGAGTCAACGGCTCAGGGAGATCAACGCAACATTGCGCGCCCGCAACCTGAAGCCCTTCCGGAAACTGGGGGATGTCACGCAAGGTGAGATAGAACTGGTCGGCATCAAGGAGATACACGACCACTCGGCCCGCTTCTTCACCGACATCAAGTTCGAGGCACGATTCCCGTCCGGTGACCGCGGCGAATACACGCTGCGGTTCAACGCCAACGGCCGGGTCTCGGACGGTGCGGTGATGGTGGTACTGCTCAACGGACGCTTCGTCATCGTCAAGCAATGGCGGCCGTCCGTCGGTCAATGGACCTACGAGCTCCCCCGGGGGTTCGGCGAGGTCATCGACCGGTCCCGTATTGCCGGGCAGCTGGGCACGATGAGCCTGGGCAACCTGCCGCTGGGCACGCTGGCTCGGGAGCTCGGCGAAGAGGTCCTGGCTTCGGCCGATATCACCTCCGTCACCCACCTGGGTAACGTGGCCCAGGACAGCAGCGTCTGCTGCATCGTCCCTTCGTATTTCCTGGTGCTGATCCGGGCCGAAGGAGGGGATATCCTCGGCCGACGCCCGAAGGGTGACGAGATCGGTCGGGTACTGCTCTGGGGCCAAGAGCGGGTCCTGTCCGAGATCGGCCACCGCCTCTGTGACAGCCACACCCTCACCGGATTGATGCTGGCCTTCCGGCATATCGAACACCTGCCGCGACTGTGCTGACCGCATCCGCCCCTCACGGGCGGATTTTTCGTCACCCGCCGCCGCACCATCGACCGGAAGACGGTCCGGATACGGCCGCGGGATTATGTGTTATAATGCCAATCGTCACCTGAGAAACGAACCGAACCTATGCCCAAATCCAAGAAAATATCCCACCGACGCCGTCACCATATCAGGCTGGTCTTCATCCTGACCCTGATCCTGTTGCTCGGCCTGGCCCTGTCCATGTGGATAGACATCAAACGGGGCGACATCAAGACGGCAGTCCTCAACGGCAATATCGGACTGATCGTCATGCTGCTGCTGATACCCTTCCTGAAGTCGGCCTACGGCAAGGACGACAAGAGCACGATGTCCCTGGACGAGAAGTCGCGCCTGGTCGAGATGAAGGCGGCTTCCTACGCCTTCTATACTTCACTGTATATCTGGCTGGGCATCTCGGTGTTCGGGAGCCGTCTCACCATCGAAGGCGCGGCCATGGCGGCGATCGTGTCGTCGGCCGTCATCTTCCTGGTCGCCCACCTCATCATGAGCCGGAAACACGGGATATAATTACGGTACCGGCCCCAGGATCATCGAAGGACCGCCCCAGGCGGTCCTTTTGAAGACCGTCTGGAGAACCGCCGTGTTATAATGACCCCGCAGACCATTCTCCCATCGCATTATGGCCAGAACCTTCCTCTCCCGGCTCAGTTGGCGATTTGCCGTCAAGAAATTCGACCCGAAGAAGTCCGTCCGTCAGGCGGAACTGCACGCCATACTCAGGGCCGTCCGTTTCGCGCCCTCTTCCTTCGGCCTGCAGCCGTACCATGTCGTCGTCGTCGGTGACCGAAAATTACGCCGGCGGATGCGGCTCCATTCCTATCTGCAGCCGCAAGTGACCGACTGCCGGTACCTGCTGGTGTTCTGCGCCCGTACCGATATCGACGCCCGCGCCGACGGTTATGCCGATATCGCCGTCAGCAATGATCCTAAAAGCAGGACGGTCATGAAGGGGTTCCGGTTGCTGGTCAAGAACAGCTGGGGTCGGAAAAAGGCCTCGGAAAGACTCAGGTGGGCCACGCACCAGGTCTATATCGCCTTGGGGTTCGCCCTGGCCGCCTGCGCCGAATTGGGGGTGGACTCCTGCCCGATGGAAGGTTTCAATACCAGGGAGGTCGACAGGATCCTGGGGCTGCCCAGACACATGAGATCGGTCGTCTACCTGGCCGTGGGCCGCCGCAAAAAGGGTCCGGCCTGGAAGAAGGTACGTTTCCCGGACGATGACCTTTTCACCGTCATCTCCTGATCCACCGACCACGAAGGAACCCGCCGCCCGGCGGGTTCTGGCTTGACGGGACCGGAGGATTCGGTTAAGGTCCGGGGTTCCTTCACAAAGGAGGAGACATGGAAAAGTGGAACTGTGCTGACGAGGAAGAGCTGTGCGAGACCCTCCTGGATCATGCCTCGACCGACCAGCGGGATAACCTGCACCGGTCCTTCGCCCACCTCGATGACCTGTTCATCGCGGCCCATCTGGGCCGGTGGCACCTGTCACCGGCGGCGACGGTCGACTCTCAGGAAGTCATCCGGGCGCTCAATACGGCCCGTCATCCTCGGCCGCATGACGTCAGGACGGCGTTCCCGGTCCCCATCTCCTGGCTCAACCAGCGTCTGCCGAGGCAGTCGTGGATGACCGAAACCGAATATCGGCGGGCGGCTGTCGACCAGACGGTCGGACGCTGGAATTCGGTCTCCCGAAGCCTGGGGGAGAGGATGTGGCGGCCGCGCGACCCCCTGAACGATCCCCATGACGCCGAATTCGAACGGAATCTCAGTCCGATCGACAAGGAGCTGGGACTCTTCAACGGAAGTCTGTGGCGGTCGCTGGAGCGCACGTTCTGGGGATGCATCCCCCCCGTGTGCCGCAACGGCCATCTCGGCCACCTTTACGGATACGTCCGGGCGACGGCGCTCGAGAGCGTGCTGCTGTTCCTGTACGCCGCCGTCCACGGGAACACTCCGGTCCTGGACATGATGATCCCGCTCTTCCGGCTCATGCCCGACTGCTTGCCCTTGGGCAGCCTGAAGGACGACCCGAAGACTTGGCTCTACCTCTGTGCCTGAACTGACGCCCCGCTAGGGGCGTTTTTGTTCGGATGACAAAAATCCCGCCCGGGGGCGGGACGATGTCCGTATCAGAAGCGGAAAGAATAGGAGAGGCCGATCGCCTCACCGCGATGATAAAGCGGTGCGATCATGGCCCGACCGGACGTCGCATCATCCCTGGTACCGAGAATGAACTGTTTCTGGCGGTCAAGGATGCGCACGAACCCGACGTAAGCCAGGGCACATCCCACTCCGAAGGTCAGCGCCGGCGGCACGCCGGACTCGTCACCGAACCGCTTGAGGTCCCCATGATCGAAGAAAATCGAGATGAGACCGCCGACGAAATCGGCCCAGACATAGAGCATGCCGGCGTTCAGGATGAACGGCACAGCGTGCGAATCCGTCTCGATATACGACAGGGACAGATCGGCCGCCGTGAAGACCAGGATGTCGGTGAGCATCGGGGCGATGGAGATGAAGGCCAGGTGGGCCGAATCGATCGGATCCTTGAGATGTACCGCCCCGCCGACGAACTGCTCGCTGCCGTCATCGAGCTTGGCGAAATGAGGATAGGGCTTGTAGGCCTCGACCTCGTACCCCAGAGCCATCCCGGCCAACGCATGGCTGCCCTCATGGAAGTTCAGGCTCAGGAAGAAGTAGGCCGGAGCGCCGGCCAGGTGCCAGAGCAGCTCCTTCCGGCGGGATTCGACCCCGGACTCCTCAGCCCGAACCGTCTGCGGCATCAACGTCATCACGGCCACAACCATCAGTAATCTTCGTAGCATCCGCGTCTCCTTTCGGTTCGAAAGAACGCCTATCCGAGGTGGGATAGCTCCATTTAAACAGACGGTCGGCGGCTGTCAATTTCCTTGATCCGTGAACCGGACTGTTTGACAGCTTTCGGCCCCATATTATAGTATGTCCGTACAATCGAATCCTCGATTATCGAGAGCGCGGCGAGGGAATCGGCCCTACGACCCGCCGGCAACCTGTCCTGAGCATGTCGAAGGATAAGGTGCCAATTCCGACCCGTACGGGAAAGATAACCACTCGACCAGAGCACTTCCCCGTCGGAGGTGTTTTTCGGTGTCGAGGGAAGGAGGAGAAGATGATCCTTAACCCGATGCGTCAGGCGATAGACAGCCTGGCGCCATGCCTGAACCGCTTCCGGCTAGAGAGGGGACAGCGGGTCTTCCTGGACGGGGAAGAACTGTACCTGCTGGGCATCTCCCGCGGCCGACGTGGCGATGTCGCGGTCTTCGCAGCCGATCCGCCGCCAACTGTCCGGCAGGAACGGACGACGACCTGTCGCGGCGCGGTGCTGCTCAGTCCGGTCCGCCGTAAGGCGTCCCGTCTCCGTAAGCCGGACGTCGACGCGTCCCTGGACGTGTCACGGTCCTGCGTGGAAGCGCTTCGCGTGGTCCGTGACCCGCCGGACCGGCTGGTCTGCGAGCGGACGGGCGACCGAGAGTCGTTCGTCAATCTCATCACTTGAGGACCGGAAGGAGGGGGGTGGAGTGATGACCGACTTCAGGTTCTACGGCGAATTCTTCCGCGAGACCGTCCGGGGGCGTCTCTGGGTCGTCGGGCTCGACCAGTACGATCACGTGGCCATACGCACGCCGTGCCGTTGCGGACGTCTGATGCAGGCCCACGTATCGTCACTCAACGTGTCGGAAGCCTCATGTTTCATCGGCTGCCGGGCCAGACTCCGCGTCCCGAAAAAGGTCGCTGGGCGGGCCCGCCGGATCGCTTCGGAACGGTGGGATGCGGCCTGCGAGAGGCGCGCCAAGGCCGGCGGCCCGGGCGGCTGGTACCCGCTCTAGGGGACCGGCTCAGCCCCGATCTGACCGCCCATCTGATGATGGGCGGTTTATCATGATTGACATCCGCGCCACGGCATGGTTAAATGACCCTGATGAATCTCCGCTCTTACGGAGACGGACGGACTCGAGCTCAGATGCATATCGGGGAATGTGACTCTGCAGACATCGGGTCACATTTTTCGTATGACATCAGAACAGACAACTGATGAGGCTCTTACTTCAGGCTTCGACGGCCTGGGAATCGCGCCCAAACTGTTGGCGGTCCTGCGGGACGCCGGTTTTGAGGCACCCACCCCCATCCAGGTCCAAGCCATACCGGCCGGACTCGAGGGGCAGGATATTATCGGCATCGCCCAGACCGGTACCGGCAAGACGATCGCCTTCGCCATACCTATCCTGCAGCGGCTGGCCCGTTCGGGCGGGCAGGGCCTGATCATCCTGCCGACGCGCGAACTGGCCCTGCAGGTCGACGAGGAACTGCAGAAAATCGCCAGACGCTTCGGTCTCCGCACGGCCATACTGATCGGCGGGGCCTCGATGAATCCCCAGCTGGATCAGCTGAAGAAGAATCCGCATGTCATCGTCGCCACGCCCGGTCGCCTGATCGATCACCTCGAGAGGAAATCGGTCAGCCTGGACCGGATCCGCATGCTGGTCTTCGACGAGGCCGATCGTATGCTCGATATGGGATTCCTGCCGCAGATCCGACGGATCATGAAGACGGTGCCCGAAGACCGCCAGACGATGCTTTTCTCGGCCACCATGCCGGATGAGATAGCCCGCCTGGCCAGGCAATTCATGAGACAGCCGGTCCGTATCGAGGTGTCGCGGGCCGGGACGGCCCCGGAACTAGTGGAACAGCAGCTCTATGTCGTGCAGCGGCCGGACAAACTGCGGTTGCTGAAACACCTGCTCGAAGAGGAAGGCGGCAGCGTACTGGTCTTCTCCCGGACCAGGTTCGGGGCCAAACGCATCACGCGGGATCTGCGGCGGTCTCGCCACAATGCGGCCGAGATACACAGCGACCGGACGCTGGCCCAGCGCCGCGAGGCCCTGGACGGTTTCAAGAGCGGCAAGTACCGCATACTGGTGGCGACTGACATCGCGGCCCGCGGCATCGACGTGACCGGCATCAGCCTGGTGGTGAATTACGACGTCCCCGAACAGGCCGAAGATTACGTCCATCGTATCGGCCGCACCGGCCGCGCCGACCGTCGCGGCCGGGCCGTATCCTTCGCTGAACCCGAACAAGGCCCGCTGATCGACGATATCGAGCAGCTCATCCAGATCCGGCTGTTTCCCGTACCGTTACCTATCACCCCCAGCGCTCCGCCGCCTAACGTCTCTTCCAGATCAAGCCGAAGGAGACCTGCGGGTCAGCAGGCTGCTGGACGTCGGAGACCTGCGCCCCGTCGAGGACCCCGGCGTAGCAGCGGCCCTCGACGCCCACCCCGCCGCCGGCGTTAAACGATCCGATCTCCGGCCTATTCAGCCTTGACCTTGAGCCGGAGTCTTGACCAAATGAGGCCCCTGTGATATATTGACCCCTTGTGCAATCAAGCGGTTTGGGACAGATCACGCGATCGGAAGCACAGGTCCGGAAGAACCGGGAGGATAAAGTAACACAGTCAAGCCGAAACGGAACTTCACGACCCAAACCGCACAGAAATCCGCTCCGCGCGGCTTTTTTGTTATGTCGAAAAACCCCTCGACCGAATCAGTCGGGATACAAGGGTGCCCATCGGTCACCGATATCTGTCGGCACCTGCCGGACGGCCCGAATTGACGAAACGGACACGATAGCCTAAGCTCTTGGGTTCTTTCACTGGCAAAGGAGATGAATGATGCGGCGGAAGCTCTACTTCGGCCACCCCATCAACGTCTATGGGACCGAGCTGGAAAAGCGGCTGCTCGACAGGATCACGGGGGCCTTCCCGGAATGGGATATCGAGAATCCCAACCAGCCCAGTCATGAGGCCGGCTACCAGACCTGGAAAAAAGAGCGCGGCAACGGCATGGAATACTATTTCCAGGTCGTGCTGCCCGCCTGTGGCGGCGGCATCTTCCTGCCCTTCCGTGACGGCAAGTGGGGCGCTGGCGTCTTCGGTGAAGCCCAGGCCATCGCGCGTCAGGGCGGTCCGGTCTGGGAGATCACCCATCGCGGGATCATCTCCACCGTCGAACTCCGTGAGGTGAGGGTATTGAGCGTCGAAGACACCCGCTCGCGTATCCGTACCCCGACCGGCGATCCCAAATCGTACTGATCACGACGACCGGCGATTCACGCCGGTTTTTTGTCGATGAGAATAAAAAAGACCCCTTCTGCCAAGAAGGGGTCAGAGAGAGACCGCTCAGGTCCCGTCGCCGGACGGCACCCGCCAGATAGCCTGCCGGACCGGTGTCGGGTCGCGACCCTTGTCGCAGTTACCGATCGCTCCAGCCCGCTGAAGATCTTCCGGACTGCCGCCGGTGTTGCCGACGAAGACGATCGACGACCGGGGGTCCAGTTCACGGACCTTGAGGATCACCCCGGAGCCTTCTGCCGGATACATCCCCTGATCCATCAGCACGATATCCGGGGCCAGGCTGATGATCGATGCGGCCACCGAACCGAGAGCGTCCTTCCTGGAGACGCCCTCCCGGCCGGGGACGTGCAGGACCCGGAAATCCAGGTCCGGCCACCCGACCAAGGCACTGATCGTCCTGACGATCGCCTCCGGTTCGTCATCCACGACCAGCACGGTGAGCGGCCGCGGCGGACACGGCTGATCGGTCGCCCCGCCGACCGCCATACCCAGATGATCCGGCCGAAGCGGCTGAAGGCCGAGAGTCAGCAGCCGGTCGTTGAGCAGGGCGATGACGCCGTCACCGTCCAGCCCGTCCCAGCGCTCCATGACGCCCGGAACCAGCTCGAGCAGCCGGGCCAGGACGAGGCAATCGCAGGCCTGGCTCCGGCTGTCGCTCGCGTCAATCTGGGTCCGGATCGAATCCACCATGACCGCCGCCTGTTGACTGGCCTCTTCCCGCGGTGCCGCGGGCAACAGGGCCCGTACGGTCTCGGGTTCGAGCTGCGGAACTGGGGCGCCACACTGGGCACACAGCGCCGACAGGCGTTCGAACAGCTGAAGGCGCGTCTGGGCCAGACTGCGGCGCCGCCCGTCCGATGCGTCCCGAGACAGGTCGAGCAAGGGGCCGTCGAGCAGGGCGGCCAGATCCCGGGCCACCTTGATCCGATCTCCGAAATGGCTGCTGTGGGACTCCACGAACTTACCGGTATCCATCTCTCTCTCCTTATGAAAGGACTGTTGGGCCTCCCGACTTGAGAAAGCCCCCTTCCGGTCGGAAGGGGGCTGATCTGACTAGGTCGGACACGACATCAAAGCAACCCTCTCCCGATCGACGGGACAGACTTCTGGGGGCAGCGATAATCGTGTTTGGGATTCAATATCGGCATAGATGGTTCCGTGACCAGGACCTTATCCCATCGCTGTACGGGCTGTCAACAGCCGCGCGACAAGACGGGATCGGCAGGTTATTTTACTTGCAAATAAGGCGAAAAAATGCTATCCTTCATCATGAAGGCCCTATGGAAAACGACGTCCAGCAAATGACTGAGGACGAACTCGACCGATCGATCGAAGAGATGCGGGAGAAGATCGAGGGCGAGGTCGAAAGACGACATCGGTTGCTTGCTGAACTCCAGAAGATAAGGAAGCGACGCGAGACCCGCAAGGACGCGGAAGGTCGGCAGGAGATCGAGCGGCTCAAGAAAGAGATCGACGGATTATAAATAATTATGGACAAAGAAAAACGCAAACCGAGTCTGGAACAGGAGGAGGGGATCGAGCAGGCTGAACAGGGGGTCGAACAGAAACGATCCCTGCTTTCGGGTCTGCGCGACAGATTCTCCTCGCTGCGCCGGGATAACCTGTCCCTCGAACAGCAGGTCAGGCGGGAAGCTTCGGAGCATCGGGAGGAAGGCAAGGCCGAGACGCAGCGGGAGATCGATGCGGAAAGGGACAGGCGGGACCGGCAGAAAGAAGAGACGCCGCAAGAGCGGGAGAAGCGCCTTGAACGAATGCGTCAGGCTGAGGAACAGCAGGAGAGGGACCGCACCAAGACCATGGATGAGATCGCTCGCGAACCGAGATCATATGAGGAGCGCATGCGTGAAGGCGAGGCGCGCCGGACCCGCGAAGAGGCCGAGACGAAACGGAAACGCGAAAAGGAGTCCCACATGAGTCCGGAAGAGATCCAGCAGGCTATCCGGGAGGAGCGCCAACGCGAAGAGGAGAGCCGGAAAGCCGAAGCCGCCCGACAAGCCGTAGATCGGATGTGGGAACGCGAACGCGAAGAAGAGCGTGAGCGCATCCATTTGGAGGCGGAAATGAAACGGGCGGAAGAGGCACGAGAAGAGGCCCGAAGACTTGAAGAACAGACCCCGGAGGCCCAGCGGGCCCGTGAATTGCGGGATATGGAAGCGCGGGCCCGGCGCCACGAAGAGGAAAAGCGGGCCGGCATAGGCTTGACTGAACAGGAACGGTACCAACGCGACCAGAAACAAAAAGAGCGCCTGCTCAAGGACGCGGCCGAACGTGAGCGACGCGATCGGGAAGAGCAGGAATTCGCGGAACGTCGCCACCGGGCGCTCAAAGAGGAGCGGGCACCTGACGAGAAGGTGCGGGAACTGATGGCCGAAAAGATGAGTCTGCAACTCGAAGACGGCACCCGATTAGACCTGCGGGAGACCGTCCCGGCGCTGGTCGAGGCCTTACGCAAGAATCCTGACGCCGAATACGCGGCGCGAGCCATCGAGGACATGAGCCGGACGATGGAAAAGGCCGTGGAAGACGCCCTGATGTACGCCAGCGATTATAAGGACAAACTCGATCAGTTGACGGCCGAGTTCCAGAGCAAGATCGTCGCCGAGGCCGGAAGATATGACATCGATCTGACCAATCCTCTGCCGGAAGAGGCGGCGGGAGTTGATCAGGAAGTCTCTGCGGAACAGGCTGCGGAAGGTCGTTTGGCGGCGGCTCTCGAAGGTACGAAGATCATCCCGTCGGACTTCAACGACCTCATGGCTGTCGAGCGCTCCACCGAAAAGAAGAAAGGATACCGTGAACAGCGCCAGGCGATCCTGGATAAGCTATCCGAGGGGGCGGCCGAGGACGGTGAGGAACTGAAAGCTATGATCGAAAAGTTTGCCAAAGATGTCCGACGCGGCATGGACGAGAATTTCCTTTGAATCAGCCTGAATCATGACCTGAAACACCCGCCGCCGGCGGGTGTTTTCGGACTTCATTATCCGGCGGGAAAACCAGTCTATTTTTGGGCTATATTTAGCCTAAAAATTAGCGGCCTAAACCTTGACGAAACAGTTGTTTCGTGCTATATTTATCTGTTGATAGATAGGATGTGAAAAAGGTAGCACCTTACATGGCACTGCTCGACAAAAAAAGCGTGCGGGTAGCCCTGCCGGTCCCCCGGTCGTCGAGGTCTGAGTGGGTTCGACTCCCACCAGTGCCACCAAAAAGATTCCAGCCGCCCGATTCTGCGTTGGGCGGCTGTTACTTTTTTACGACCGAAAGGACGCTTGACTTTTGTGCGGCCGCGATGGTCAATAGGGGTATCTACCGCCCTTTACCTGGGAGGCTGAAATGGTCCGTTACCATTTCCGTGACGGCTGGGTCCTGATCGAGACCGACCAGTATGATTTCCCAAGGGTGCTCGACGCTGCCGAAGAGGTCATCGATTGCCTGGTCCGGCACATGTCTGCCGGCGGATCCACGGTCTCTACCCTGCGGCCGGGTTTCCGGCAGCCGTTCGCCTGGCCCGAGCCGGGCAGGCGCATCGCCCGTCAGGTCTGGACTGACACCGCCCGTTCCTTCGAGGTCGTGGATTCGTCGCTCGTCCACGCCATCGGTCCGATGAGCGTCAAGGCGTTTCTGCTCGGCAAGACTTGGTGCGTCTTCGATGCCACTACCGGTCGGCTGACCACACCGCGTCTCGAGCCCGTCTCCGAACTCGATCCGACCCCGACCGTCTGTCTCTATGGCGAAGAGGTCGGTCCGAACAGTTATGACCTGCTCGATCCCGCAGTCATCGACGCCGCCGAAGGGCACATCCTGTCGGAGCTGAGCCATCTCGGACTCGAGATCAGGCGGCATTCAGCCCCGGCTCGGGCCGGTGATCCGGCGGAGGTCAGGCAGGTCGCCTTCATCTCGTTCCCGCATTCGACCTACGGCGACGGTCGGGGACTGTCCCGGGTCCGTTGCGTCACTCCGAATGGAGGAGAGGTCGGTCCCTCGACCATCCACTGACCGCGCCGAAAACCTGTCCGTGACCCATCGACCGGTGGGTCTCTTTTTATTGACACCGTCTTCCCGATGGTCCAGAATCCGCTTAGTCCTTTGAACCGGACGAGGAGGGACGAAAATGGATGGTGAACAGTACACCAGACTGACCAGACGGATACACTTCCTTCAGGAGAAACGGGACGGCCTGCGCGACAAGCTGTCGGCCAAGGAATCGTTCCACGCGGCGGCCTGGGCCGAATACGGCAGCGAGCTGTGCGCCGGCGGCATGGTCCGCGAAGAGCGCGCCATCGAACAGGAGATCCGCGCGGTCGAGGGGGATATCGAGCTGCTGCGGCAGGTCCGCGACGGAGCCGTGCCCCTGGAGGCCGATCCTGAAGCGGTCGGACGGCTGGAAGAGATCCAGATTCAGCTGGGGCGCCTCCAGGATGAGAAGCGCGACATCGAAGCCTTCCTCGCCCGAATAGAACGCGCCCGGTCACTTCTCGGATGACACCGGACCGGACGTCGCCGACCGCCTCATGGGGCGGTTTTTTCTTCCGGCTCATTGACCGCAATCCTGCCGATTGGTACGGTCCATATGTTCATTCCAAGAAAAGGAGCGTCCGATGGACCATCAGACCGGTTCCCGGAACACCTGGCTCACTCCAGTCATCCTGCTGCTGTCGCTCGGTGTCGTCATCGTCATCACCCTGACTCTCCGGTCGATGTCCTCATCCGTACCGGGACCGCTGGGCGAGACCGAACCGCCCCGAACTCCGGGACTTATCGGCGCGACCGATTGGTGCTCCGAGGAAGGTGACGGCAATTGTCTCCTGAGGCTCTGCAGCGCCAATGAGCGGACCATCGTCGTCTTCTACGCCGACTGGTGTCCCTGGTGCGGCAAGCTCAAGAAGGAAACGCTGGCCGACCGTCGGGTCCAGGAAGTCCTGAAGGGCTACGCCCGCGTCATCATCGAGGACGGCGAAAAGAACGCGGTCTTCGCCGACGCGCTTGAGATCAGGGCGCTCCCGACAGTCATCGTGCTGGAGCCCGGCTGCACCGGCCGACTGCGCATCGACGGTTACGTCGATGCCGACACCCTGCTCGAAGCGCTGAAAAGCCGGCCGAATTCCGAATGATCCGCCCCCGCCATCGGGGGCGTTTTTCTTAAGCCAAGAAAAAAGACCCCGCAAAAAGCGGGGTCGAAGATCGGGCGGTGTCTCTGACCGGCTAACGGCCCTCAGAGAGATACCGGATGGCCCGGTCGAGCTGGATGTCCTCACCCTCGGCCAGATCCTCCGGATCGGCCTCGAGAATCTCATCCGGCGTGATGCCGGACTTATGGATGGTCCGACCGGACGGCGTCTTCCAGAGGAAGGTCGTCAGATGCAGCTCAGACCCGTCGTCATAGCTGTAGACATCCTGTCCGCAACCCTTGCCGTAGGTCTTCTCACCGATGATGCGGGCCTTGCCGTGGTCCTGCAGGGCGCCGGCCGTGATCTCGGAGGCTGAAGCGGAGAACTTGTTGACCAGCACCACGGTGGGCATGTCATGCAGGATCGCCGTCATGTCGCAACTGAACGGCCGGGGTTCCTCGCCGCGCTTTTCCATGATGACGATCGGCACGCCCGAAGCCCAGAAACAACTCACGTTGATGGCTGCCCCAAGCAGGCCGCCGGGGTTATTGCGCAGGTCCAGGACCAGGCCGTCGACGCCCGACAGGAGCGCCTCGGCGGCCGCCTGACCGAAGAGTTGGGACGTGTCCTGGTGGAATCCCGTGACGGTGATCACCATGAACGTCTTGCCGCCTTCGGTCACCGGTTCCCATTTGACCGAGACGGTCTTGATGTCGTCACGGACGATGGTGAAGTCGCGCGGCTCCTCGAAACCCTCCCGGAACACGGTGAGCTTGACCGGCGTCCCTTTCTCGCCCCGGATACGCACGATAACCTCGATGAACTTCAGGGTGGAGACATCCACGCCGTCCACGGCAGTGATGACGTCACCGGCCAGCAGGCCGGCCCGGGACGCCGGCGATCCGGAGATCGGTGAGATGACGGTCAGGCTGCCGTCCTTCATGCCGACCTCGATGCCGACGCCGGAGAACTCCCCGGCCATGGAGCTGGTGAACAGCTCCGCTGTCTGCGGATCGAGAAAGGTCGAGTGCGGATCGTCGAGCGCTTCGACCATGCCGGAGATCGACCCGTAATACAGGTCCATGTCCTTGACCTCTGTGTCGACGTGCTTCGTCTTGATCAGACGCCAGGTCTTGAAATAGTCGGTGAAATCGATGTCTTCAGACACCGAAACCGACCACATCCGGCCGACGCCGATACCGACGAAAAACATGGCTATTGCGGCGACCGACAAGAGCTTCTTCATGACAACCTCCCAGAGGGCCGTATATTGTAAAGTGCTCTGAATCAAGCTGACCATGTACGCCATCGGCTGTCAATAAATCGGCCGGTTCCGTATTTTGCGGCAATGACCGACGTCTGGTAGGCTGACGTCATTGGTCCCTAGCTTGAATGACAGACCTATATGAGACCGGAATCCGCCGGAGGTCCCTCCCCGGAACAATTGGGGGGACAAGAGACGGCCAATGACGCCGAGCGTCGCATCGCTGAGCTTGAAGAACAGAAGGCGACTCTCGAACGCCAGATCGAGGACGAGTGGAACGAGGTGTCGGGTCGGATGATGCTGAGTTCCGAAGACATGGCGGTGATCAGCGACCGTATCCGACAGATCGAACGGGAACTGACCGAACTCAGGAAAGACGAGACGGAATAGGCCCGCGCCTGACTTGGATCCATGGAGCCGCCCGGACAGCCGGACGGCTTTTCGTGACGAAAAAAGAGCGGTCACGGACCGATGCAGATTGACAAAAGGCCCCGGATAGGATAACCTCAACGGTCCTTTGGACGACATGGAATGATCTTTTCAAACGGAGGAGGAGCCGACCATGAACCGTTTTCAGAAGGTACTCGGAGGCAGATTCGGCGAAATCGGCGACCTGAGGCTGCCTTGCGGCCTGAGCGACATCGAAGGATACATGCTCACGCCACAGATCTTCGATAAGCACGGCGTGCGAAAGAGCCAGGTCACCGCGGTGACCCTTACCGTCTTCCTACCCCAGGGAAACAGGAATCATTGCCCGCGGCTGGACATCACCCTGACCTGTTGCGGGGTGCTGATCGTCGGACCGCACGAGCTGACCAGGCTGGGCCTGTGTTCCACCAAGGAGGACATCCTCGCCGATCTGACCGACCAGCTGGAACACCGCTTCCGGATCGAGAAGGAGGCGATGCTCAAGGACTGGCATGTCGTGGAGGTCGTACCGGACCGCGGAAGCGAACCGATGCCGCGCGCCCAAGGCGCGGGACGACGGAGCGGTCAGGCCTGGGTCGACGAGGAGCGACTGGAGCTGCTGCGCCTGCTCATCGAGCAGGACGAGGCCCTCTTCGGGCTCAAGGACTCCCGGCCGGTCGAACGGGCCAACCACGCCGTTGTCTTCCCGGGATTCATGATCCTGGAGAATCCGACGACCCAGCACGCGCTTTACGTCATCGAGACTTCCCGCATCAGCCACGACGACATCCCGGATACCCGGAGAGCGTTCGAGGCCTGGGTGGGCCAGACCGCCTACACGATGATGATGGGGATGAAGAAGACCGACCTCCAGCGGATTCCCGGCACCGAACGGGTCATCCACAACCCCGACCGGGACTGGCGCTCAGAGGTCCAAGAGATCGTCGAGCGGCGGCTCGGCTGACGACCGACGGAAGTCGGCAAATGACACACCCACCGGAGCAACGGTGGGTGTTTTTATTCCTGAGGCGGTCGGCTATTCCCGGCCACTCACCTGATTGTTATAATAAGCGTACTGAGATCAATACCTGATGAAGTCATATGACGAGAGAGCGCCGACCACAGGATACGGGGATGTGCCCGCACGGCAATTTTCCCACCAGCTGCCCTTCATGCTCCGAAGATGCTGAAGAGAGCGGCGGTAAGGTCTTGAGGTTCCCGTCCGAGGAAGAACGTCTCGTCCGACAGATCAACGAGCAGTTCGGTGAATTTCAGGAGCAAGACAAGGGACCGGACAGAAGTGCCGACAGGCTGCACGGTCTCATCCTGAAAAAATTCGCTGAGGGACATGGGGCCGACGCGATCATCATCAACTACGCCGATCTCGTGCCCGGGACGTATGACCGGGTCTCCGAAGAGGAGAAGGGTCAGTTCCGGAGGAATGTCGAGCATGTCGTCGGCCTGATGCTGGAAGAGGGCCCTGACGTGGACAATATCGGGGACACCTGGGATATCAGTATCGAGGCAGACCGGATCGTCTTCAAGAGAAAATGAGCCCGACCGAATCAGGCGGCCGTCAGGCCACTTTTTCGGTTACCGAGATATCGGACGTCAGAGGCTTGCCCGATCCGGACCGATGTGTTAGATTGCTCAGTTGCACCTTCCAAGGAAGCCAACACCAGGAGAGTGTCATGAACAAGGCGTTCCTCATGCTGATTCCCGTAATCCTGTCCGGATGTCACGGCGCGCGGACCAAACCGCAACTGGGACAACTGCCGCCGTTCGACCGACCGCCCTGTTCGGCCGAAGAGAACCAGGCCGAGGCCGAGACCGGTTCCCATGACTGCATCGAACGACTCACCGCCTTCGTCGGCCGCGGTCTGCTGTCCACGGTCCTGATCAGTTCGTCGACCGCCCCCCGAAAGAAGGGGGTCGCGGAAAAGGCCGGCGCCGGAGTGATCATCGACCGGGCGGGGCGGGTGCTTACGGCCTATCACGTGATCAAGGACCTGGAACGGATCGAGGTCACGGTCAGGCAGGTCGGCGGCACCGACGGCCGATTGGTCTTCAAGGAATGGATCATCGTGCCGATGCGGGTACTGGCTTACGCCGAGAGACTGGACATCGCGCTGCTCGAGCCGCTTCAGCCGGCGCCGCTGCCCGCTCCCATCCCGGTCGACCCCGCCATCCGTACCTTCGACCAGGGTCAGAAGCTGTGGTTCTTCGGCTCGCGGGCCGTGACCTATGCCGGCCAGGTGACCACCGGCCTGACGGACACGCTCGTCCTGAACGGGGAGCTCCACGCCGACCTGATCAAGGTCAACATCCCGGCGATCGGATGCGACCTGGGCGGACCGGTGCTCTCTCCAGAAGGTGACGTCGTCGGTATCATGCTCGTCTCCAAGGAGAGGGAACAGACCGCGTATTTCATCCCGGTATCCATCGCCGTCCAGCTGTTCGGCCTGCCACGGCCCGACATCGCCTTCCGGTGATCCGACCGTCCCGTCAGGGACGGTTTTTTTGTGGCCGCAGCCCTGCAGGAGATTGACATAGCGCCTTTTTCGTGCTATATTTCACTGTCCGTTTCACCATGAAGGAGAGAAAGTGTTCCGTTCTTTTGGAAACAGCATCATCAAGGACTTTACCGGCCTTTTCGTATGTTCCGGCGCCGTGGCCGTCGGCCTGACCATCCTGGTCAGCCTGGCCGTATTCCTGGCCGGTCCGGATACGAACTGGCCGGAGTTCACCCTGAAATGCCTCGGCTGCTGCTTGGGAGGTGCTACTGCCTTCTCGCTGCTGCTCTCCCTGCCGTCCCCGATCGAATGATCGGAACCGCCTCCGCCGAGCCTCTACCGACCGCCCCGTCTCCGGGGCGGTTTGCTATCGGGCCGCAGTAGGACATCCTGAAATCTTCCTGTATAATGAGCGGGTCAACGAACCGGTCACTATGCAGAAACTGTCACGGAAAGGCTTTACCCTCGTCGAACTCCTGGTGGTCGTCGCGATCATCGGTATCCTGACGACGATCGCCGTGGTCGCCCTGAGCGGCGCCCGACAGAAAGCGCGCGACACCAAACGCGTCGCCGACGTCAGGCAGATCCACACCTCCCTCGAGTTGTACAACAATAACTCGAACGGCTACCCGATAGAGATGACGCCTGTGGTCTTGGGTGTCGGTGACTACAGTACTCTCTGTGCCGGCGGATTCAAGGCGGCCTGCGATCCCGGGGAACAGGTCATCCAGGGTATCATACCCTCGTCGCCGACCCCGGCCGACGGCAGCTGTTCCACCAGCGACAACACTTATGCCTATGAGACCCCGGGAGGCGGGGAATATGTCATAACCTTCTGCCTGGGCGCCGGAGTGGGGGAGTTGGTCGCCGGTACCCACACGGCATCGCCGAGCGGCATCCAATGACGACCTGATGCCTTACCAAAAAACCCGCGTCTCGGGGTTTTTTCTTATCCGTAGCTTGACAGGAATCCGTCGGCCAGCTATATTGCTGCCCCAGTACTTTGACCCGCATCATCAGGAGGTTGACATGTGCTGTCATTGCATGAGGCCGAGCCGGGCTGCTTTCTCTTCCCGGGAGACCGGCAGCGCCGCAGCGACGCCGTCATCTCGCCCGGTCGCCGAACCGGTGCTGGCCTGCCGGGAATGCGACGACCCGTTGGAAAGGCTGCCTTCGGGCGGTTATCACTGCCTCACCTGCGACTATCCGCCGTCCATGCAGGATACCTACATCTTCTACCGCTGCCCGGACTGCGGCACGAGACTTACCGGAAACGGCGAGGCGTTGACCTGCTCCGGATGCGGTACGGAATACCGCAAGAAATGACCGCGCCGACCGCCCTTGAGGGCGGTTTTTTATGTCCGGCGACGACGCCTGACGGGGCATTGACGTATCCGGACGGGCCGGGTAAGGTCACCCGTCCTTTTGACCAGAGGAGGCCCTCATGCGATTTCTGACCAGGATGTTCTGTATACTGCTGCTGATCGGTCTGACCGGCCCGCTGGCCGGATGCGAAGAGAAGATGAGGCGACAGGAGCAACAAGCAGCGCAGGAATTCCACTACGTCAAGGATCACCGGACCGGCCTCTGTTTCGCCTACGGATACCGCCGACTGGCCCACGTCCCCTGTACGGCCGAGGTCGAGGCCCTGCTCTTCGAGCAGTAGCCGCCTCCGTGCCGGCACCGCCCTCCCGCAGGGCGGTCTTTTGTTGAGACTGGCTTTTATTACGCCTTGTGCTATACTTCCGGGGTTAATTCCAACATGGCTATCTTCGTTAGCGTCCATAGATCATGATGATCGGATAAGCGGCGGGAAGGCATGGTTAAATCATCATAATTCGTACTATGGGGAAGAAGCTGTACGTCGGCAACCTGTCGTTCGACACGAACGAAGAGGGCCTCCGCGATTACTTCTCACAGGCCGGCTCGGTCGAGTCTGCGGTTATCATCACCGACAGAATGACCGGACGGTCCAAGGGTTTCGGTTTCGTGGAATACGCGACGGACGAAGAAGCCCAGAAGGCGATCGAGATGTTCGATGGCCAGGATCTCGACGGCCGGAACCTCAAGGTCAATGAGGCCCGACCGAAGGAGGATCGACCACCCCGTTACTGAGAGTCCGCTCTCAATACGGCATCAACGACCCCGGGAGACCTAAACCGCTCCCGGGGTTTTGCGTTCCGGCGATCCGACGGATATCAGACCTAGAGTGGTCAGCGGTCGGGGTGAGGCGACACTGTGTTACAATGCCTCCAGTGACCCATAACCGGCCATGCCCACGACCTTCGTTGCCATCTTCATTGAATACGCGGTCCGTGTCCTGCCCTGGTTCCTGATCGGTGTCCTCGCCGCCTACCTGGTCGAGCGTCGCGTCTCACCCCGCGACGTCTCCCGTTTTTTGGGTTCGTTCCGGCCGAGACGGATCCTGGCCTCATTCGCCCTCGGCATGGTCTCGCCCCTGAGCATCATGCCGCAGCTGCCGGTCTCCGGATCGCTGGTCCGGCTGGGCGCCCACCCGGCCCTGCTACTCGGTTTCCTGGCCGCGGAACGGTCCTACGATTTCCAATCCTTCCCGATCATCAGCGGATTCTTCGGTCTCCGGTTCGCCGTGCTCAATGCCCTGGCCATCTACCTGGCACTCTTGGCCGCCATCCTGGTCCTGGCCAGGACCCGCGTGAAATTCCGTGCCGTCAACCGACGGGAAGGCACCAACGGATTCTGGTACCGACAGGTCCGTCTGGGTGCTGTGGTACTCATCGGTCTGGCCGTGGCCGCGACGGCCCGGACGGCCATTCCTGAAGAGCTGTTCCGAGGAATCGCCCAGACTGAACTGGGCGGCCTGGCAACCGCGCTGGTAGCCGGGTTCTCGCTCTACTTCGGCACGATCCTCGGTAACTATCCGGTAGCCAAGGCTTTGGCCGATCTCGGCATGTCCCAGACCGGCATCTTCACTTTCCTGACCGTCTCGCCGCTGTTCAACGCCGTAGTCCTGACGCTCTTCGTCTCGGCGGCGCATTGGCGACAGGTCTTCAGGTTCTTCACGGCCTATACGATGGTGGCCCTGCTGCTCAGCGTGATCATCGGGACATTCTTGCTGTAGGGAGCCAGGTACCGTTTCCGGGCATGACAGAAAAAGAGCCGACCGCGGTCGGCTCTCATTTTATAGTCGGAGGCGGGCCAGCGCCTCACAGGCGATCAGCGCGGCGTTCTTCTCGCCGCCGACCCGGAAGGTGTTCCTGATCCGGTTACCGATGACCGCATCCACGGCACCGCAGGGATAACCGCCGTGAGTCGAACACCAGACGAACAGCGTGGCCTCTTCCATCGAATAGAACAGGGCGCCGCGCTGGACCAGCTCCTCGTGCATCGCCAGGATCCTCGGCGGGATATAATCGTTGTCATCGGGCCGGGCCTGCCCTTCGTTGAAACAGGTGGTGGTGACGCCGATACCGGCATGAAAGGGGAGCCGCAGGCATTCGGCAGCGTCGTGCAGCGCGGCAACGACGCGCCAATGGGCTGCTGCCGGATACTCGATCGGCGCCCAGTTCTCGCTGGCCCCGTCCAGACGGACCGCGGCGGTACAAATCGCCGCGTCGCCGAGCTCCACCTCGGACCACAGCGCCGCGCAGGTACCGACACGGATGAAGGCCCGGGCGCCGGTGCGTACGGCTTCGGGCAAGACGATGCCGGTCGAGGCGCTGCCCATGCCGGTGGTGACCACAGACATCGGTACGCCGCCATACTGGCCGGTGAAGGAACGGAGGCCGCGGTGATCGCCGACCTTGCGGGACTTCTCGAACAGCTCAGTAGCGATCAGTTCGGCCCGCTCCGGCGACCCGACGAGGATACACCGCTCGGCCAGGTCACCCGGCCCGGTCTCGATATGGTACTGCCTGCCGCCGCCCGCCGTCGGCCTGTCCGCTTTCATCGGGCTCATGGACCCTCCTTTTTTCAGCCGGATAAAGATCGAACCGGACCTACCGTAGCATGGGCTGACGTGAGGTCAAGCTGCGGGCCATATTGACGACCGCCACCCGACGGGTTATGCTGTCCGGTCCACCATCGGACCACGAGGACGGCGGCAAAAGCGGTGTCCAAGACCACAACAGACCGTCTTAAGGGGACGATACCGGACTGACGGCAACTCCCTGTGGGAGGTGGACGACCTTAAACCCCGGCGCGCGCGTCGGGGTTTTCTTGTCGACTCATCTCATCGGACCGGCTGCGTCAGACGCAGCTCCTCCAGATAAGGTTCATATTCGGGTCTCTGATCCAGAAAATACTCCGCGACGATCACTGCCTGTTCCTCTATATCATAATCGAGAAACGATATGGTTGCGTCATAATGGACAACATAGGCATCGGATTCGGTCAGCTGTTCCCAGACCGATTCGGGGACATAACCCCAACCGAAATTCTGATACTGCCAGACGTGCACCAGCTCATGCACCAGCCAGGCCAGATCGGCCGGACCGGAACCGTCGTATCTGCCGGCGGGAAAGGAGATGACGTTACCGATGGTCACGCTCGAGGAGAACCAGGTCAGCGGCCCGCCGAACCTGATACGCACCTTGTCCAGATCGATACTGGTACCGAATATCGTTCGGACGACCGATATCTCGGGTTCCGTAAGCGGCCGGGCGCCGAACGAGAGGGGTACAAAAACGATGGC
>LJNP01000009.1 GCA_001303185.1 Parcubacteria bacterium SG8_24 | reverse complement strand
GTCCATACCCTGACCTCGACGGTCCAGGCGATTCTCGACGGCACGGAGATCTTCCATTACCACGGCGTCGGCCCGTCGCTGCTCTCCTGGATACCGCGCATCTTCGCCCCGCGGGCCAGGGTCGTGGCCACCTTCCACTGCATCGACCGCAAGCATCAGAAGTGGGGGCTGCTGGCCCGGCTGATGCTCGGCCTGGGCGAGAGGGCGGCCTGCCTCTTCCCGCACCGGACGATCGTCGTCTCCCGGACGCTCCAGTCCTATGCCGACAACCGTTTCGACCGGGACACCACCTACATCCCCAACGGCATCGAGACCCCGCCGGTCCAGGCCGGCACGGCGACGCTCGACCGCTTCGGCCTGAAGAGGAACGGCTACATCATCATGGTTTCGCGCCTGGTCCGCCACAAAGGGGCCCACTACCTGATCGAGGCCTACCGCCGACTCCACGAGAAGGGACTGACCCGGGGCCGCCGGCTGGTGCTGGTCGGCGATTCCGCCTTCACCGACGATTACGTCGGCGAACTCAAACAGCAGGCCGCCGGCTGTCCGGACATCGTCTTCACCGGCTACCTCAAGGGCCGGGCCCTGCACGAGATCTTCTCCCACGCCTATCTGGTGGTCCACCCCTCGGAATCCGAAGGCCTGCCCATCGCCGTACTGGAGGCGATGAGCTACGGCAAGACGGTGCTGGCCTCCGACATACCTGAAAACATGGAGGTGACCCGGGTCCACGGGGTCAACTTCCGCAACAAGAGCGTCAAGGACCTCACCCGCAAGCTGCGCCACCTGCTCGACAGCCCGAAATACGTCAGGACCAAAGGCGGCGAGGCGCGACGGTTCGTCATCTCCGAATACCACTGGGATGACGTGGCCCGGGAGGTGGACGGGCTCTACCGGTCGCTGACCGAGAAGGCCGACCCCGTGACCGCCCGACAGGCGGAGGCGGCGGGCTGATCCGACCGCCTACCCGACAGACAGACTAAAACGACCGGCTCCGGCCGGTCGTTTTGATTGTCGTCATCCGGACAGACGGTAAGGGATCCGGCTCATCCGGTCAGCTCCCCGTAGACCTCCATCAGCCGCTCATAATACCGCTCCGGGGCGAACTCGGTCTCGACCCAAACCCGAGCCCGCTCCCCCATCCGCCGCGCCTCCTCGGCATCGGCCCAGAAGGCGTTCATCTTGCCGGCCAGGTCATTGCTGTCTCCGGCCGAGACCAGGATGCCGGTCTCACCGTCCTTGACCACCTCCTCGAGACCGCCCAGCTGACTGGCGATGACCGGCTTGCCGGCGGCGTAGGCCTCGAGGGCCACCAGACCGAAGACCTCATACCAGACCGAAGGTATCACCACAAACCTCGCCTTCCGGTATTCCTCCCGGAGGCTGGCGCCCTCCAGGAAACCGCGGAAGACGACGTTCCTGACCCGCAGCTCCTCAGCCAGAGCCTTGAGCCGGCCCTCCTCGGGACCCCGGCCGACGATATGGACCGGTACGTCCGGCACGGCGGCGGCGGCCCGGATCAGCACGTCCACCCCCTTCTCCGCGGAGAGACGGCCGACGAACAGCGCGTATTCACCGCCCGGCTGCGGCGTCCAACCGGTCAGGTCGACGAAATGGGGGATGTGCACCATCTTCCGGGCCGGGATGCCGTACTCGGCGAACAGGGCGGCCAGGAAGCGGCTGGGAGCGATGATCCGGTCGATGTTATCGAGATAGAGACCGCGCCAGCGATGGAAACTCATGGCCAGGGCCTCGAGCGCGCTGGCCAGGAAGGAGTCCTTGACGCAGCGGTGCCCTACGGCCCGCCAGAACCGGTCCGGCATGGTGTGTTCGCAGATCGCCCCATGATGGAACAGCATATAGTTGGGGGCGACGAGCTTGTAGTCATGGGCCGTCATGACCACCGGCAGTCCCCGCCTCTTGACCTCGGGCAGGATGGAGGGGGATATCTGATGATAGATGTTATGGATGTGGACCAGCTCCGGACGTTCCTGATCGAGCAGGGAGGCGAATTTCCGCCTGGCCTCGAGCGAATAGATCACGCGACCGGCGGTCTTGAGCCCGCCCGGGGTCAGCCGCACCTTCTCCGTGCGCACCGGACTGACGAACCGGTCCTCCCATTCGCTGCGTTCGTTGTTGGGATCGCGCATGGCGAAGGGAATGACCTCATGGCCGTGGCTCCGGAGCAGGGCGCGCAGCTCGAACAGATGACGCTCGGCGCCTCCCTTCAGGTAATAATATTTGTTGGCGAAGACGATCTTCATATGACCGATCCGGCCGGACTCAGCGGAGGACGCGCTCCCGGCGTCCCAGGACGAAGACCAGGGCGCCGAAGAGCCACAGGTAGAACGCCAGGGTCCGGACCTCGAAGTAGGTGGCGAAGAAGCCCTGGAAGGCCACGGCCAGGACGCAGCCGGCGTAACCCAGGGCCAGCCCCCGGACGAAGGCGTCCTTGGCCCTCTTCCAGACCCTCAGGGACAGGCTGAACAGGGCCCAAAGCATCCAGGCGAAGAAGACCAGTCCCAGGGTCCCGGTCTCGCCCCACAGGGAGAACCAGTTGTTGTCGATATAGCCCTCCGTACCGTAGACGCCGAACGGCAGGTTGAGCCTCTCGTAGACCCGGGTGTTGCCCAGGGCGGCGGCCGCTCCGCCGCCGTACTGACCGGGCCCCACGCCGAAGAGCGGCGAGGCCGGAACGACGGTCTTCACGGTCTGCACCACCCAGAACAGCCGGCCCATGCCGTAATACTCGCCGCGCCAGCGCTCATAGGAAAAGGTCTCGAAGAACCGTTCGACCAGCGTCTGTTCGGGGTAATCGACCAGATAGCGCACGGTGATCCCGGACCAGGCCAGGTAGGCCACGGCCATGACCGCCACCGCCAGATAGGCGACCCGGACCCGCCGGTCCTTCATCAGGACGGCGGCGATGAAGAACAGGGCGATGGCGAAACCGAACCAGGAGGCACGGGACAGGGTCAGCACGAACGCCGGGAAGGCGAGAGCGACCACCGCGACCAGCGTCCGCCGGCGGTCCTTGTCCCGGAGATGGTAGGCCAGACCGATCGCCAGCAGGAAGAAGAAACAGAGGAAGGTGCCGAGCTGGTCGAACCGTCCCAGGGTGGCGAAGACCCGGCTGCCCGGGGACCAGAACTGCTGGGTACCGCTGGTCAGCTGGATGCTCTCGAAGAACCTCCGTTCGCTCGGTATGAGGAACTCGTCGAGCGGCGCGCCGACCACCGCCTGAATCAGGCCGATCAGGCCCTGCAGGAAGACGATGCCCAGCATCAGCCAGACCAGCCGGCGCACGAACTCCTGGCGCGGCCGGAGATAGACGATGATGAAGAACAGCAGGATGAAACGGATGATCTGCCTCAGGCCCAGGATGCCGGTGAAGAGCGGCACGGCGTTGACCACGAGCGAGGTGAGCGCCACCAGCAGGAAGAAGATGAAAGGCAGGTCGAGCGGCGTCGGGACGGCCTTCCGGCGGCGGACGACCAGCCGCCAGATGACGGAGGCAGCCAGGATATAGATGAGACCCTCGGAGAAATACCGGGCGTAAAGGTAGATGTCATCGGGCACGAACTTGAGCAGGAAGGGCTCGAACGGGGTGTAGGCGGCCAGGAAGAGCACGGTGTACTCGGGCCGCCAGAGCGTCAGGGCCAGGACCGCCAGGCCGATGGCCAAGGCCAGTATCTTCCAGGCGGAAAAGAAGGTCACCAGCAGGGCGACGGTCAGGGCGGAGATCGCCAAGGCCGCCAGGAACCTCCGACCGGACGGCTGCCGGTGATCCAGGCTGACTCCGAAAAAACCCTCGATTCTGGCTAATGCTCTCATCTTCCCTATTTTACCCCAATCGGCCGGTTAAGGGCACCGGGCCCGATTCCGGCCGGCGGACTGGCCGGAGACCTGAAGATAAAAAAAATAGAGGGGCGCGTGACAAGCTGTCTCGCGCCCCTCCAAGGAGTCGCTGACCCCGACGGCTACTGACCGTCGGTGCCGAAGTTGCCCATGTTGCCGCCCGCGGTGATGTTGCACTCACCGTCGACGACTATCCTGATCCAACAGGACGGACTCTCCACCTCGAGCATCTCTTCTGCTGATGCATCCCACCAGTTACAGAAGACGAACGCCCGGTCTGCGGCCAGCATCTGGAGCAGCTGGAGGACATGACCCATCTGGGCCCAGGCCTCGTTGGGGCTGGCGGAGTCGCAGTCCTGGAAGCCGAGGTAGGAGAGGTCGTACTCGCCCGCGGGGAGCTCGTAGGCCATCCCCATCCAGCCGTCGAGATCGTCGTCCAAGATGCGGGCGCCGCTCTCCCAGGTGATGCCGGGCAAGTTACCGCGGACCTCGCCGCAGGTGGCGCCCGAGACGTAGGCACTGTTGAAGTCGAGCACGCAGGCCGCGGGCGACCGGAAGGGTCCGGCCACGAGCTCGACGGGCTCCTCGCAGTCCTCGCAGGGCTCGGGATCCGGATCGGGGTCCGGGGTATCGCAGTCGACGCAGGGGGTGTCCGTGGAGCCGGAGTCCTCCGGGTCCTGGACGCCGCAGGCGCCGATGGCGAACATGGCAATCAGGGAAACGACCAGATACAGTGGGAACCTTTTCATCTCTTCCTCCTGTGAACGCCGATGAAGGCGCAAACGTGGCTGGGTTGCAGGGAGCGGGACCGCTACCGAGGGCCCCGCTCCCCGATCTGTCTCACCAATCTATCCCGGCGGACAGCTGCCCGCCGAGCGCGAACGCCGGCTGATCCTGATCGAACTCGGCGCCGACGAGCAGACCGAGCCCGATATTGAAGAAGCGGACCGGTCGCCAGACGGCGGCGAACTCGGCGGAGAGGAAGGCGCTCTTGGCCAGGAGCCGGTCGTTGTAACCGACCCAGGCCGACTGGACCCCCGCCTCCACCGACCAGTTGGGATGCAGGTCGACGCCGACCACGCCGCGCAGCTGCGTGCCGATGGGATTCGACGAGAACGACAGCAGCACGTTGGTCTGGAGCGACAGGTACACCGTGTCCGACAGGGTGAGCGTGAGCTCGGGCCCGGTGGAGAAACCGGTGTAGGTCGTCGGACCGTCGAACCCGGCGAGCAGGACGAACCCACCCCGGGGACGCAGCTTGACGACGCTATCCTTCCGCTCGATCGCGGTGAGCCGGTCCTTGAGCGCCTCGATCTCGAGCTGCAGGGCGTAATCCTTGGCGCCCAGGTCGACGATGTCCTTGAGCAGCAGCTTGTAGAGCTTCCGCAGCTCCTGAAGCTCCTTCTGGAGCTTACCGAGCTCGCTCGACGGATCGCCGCTCGAACCGAGCGCACCTACCTGACCCTCCAGCTTCTTCACGCGCTTGCGGAGCTGGGCCAGCTTGGACGCCAGCGTCGCCCCCTTGCGCTTGACCTTCTTGGCCTTCTTGACCCGGGACTCGCTGCAGTCCGGAGCCACGGCCGTCGGATCGGCGCACTGGCCGGCGACACACCGCGCGTAACAGGCCGCCATCTCGGGACTGGAGAACTCGATCGTGAACGAATCGAGCACCCCGTTCGCCCCCTGCGCACCGGCCAACGCCGGGACGAAGAGGATCACTGAGAACAACACACAGATTCCTTTCATCTCTTCCTCCTCTCTTCCCGGACGCGGGGAAGAAAACTTGGCTGTTTCCTGATTTCTGACTGTAAAGACCTGGCGCTCCGATGACGAAGCGCTAGGACCGTCTGACGGGTCGGACGAGGATAAGGAGGAGGTATCTTCGTCAGTCCGTCAAACGGTCCCAAGGCTCCGATCCGATCATTCAAGGAACAGATCACTATAACATAACGAAGGGCTTTTGTCAAGGGTTACTGACAGCTTATCTTGAGCTTAAGTCAACCTTATCTGCCTTAAACTGCCTGGCCAGACCGAAAAACCCCCGGAGGGGGTCCTTATTTCCGGTGGGGGTCGGGGGCTGGCCTTCAGGCAGGGATGCCGAAGACCGAACGTCTCCGGGCCGTCACCAGGACATAACCCGTTCCCGCGATCACACCGACCACGAAGCCCATGAAGGCGTTGGCCGGGATGTTCGGACGCACCGGCCAGCGGGATTGCAGCGGCTCATCCACCAGCTTGACCTGGAGATCGCCGCCGCCGACATACTGCCAGCCTTCAGTGGTCAGGACGAAGGAGATGGCCCGGGCGATCTGTTCCGCCTGGTCGGGGTCGACGTGATAGACCGTGACCACCAGCATCCCCGAACCCCGCAGCACCTGGGTGCTGATCATCTTCCTCCACTGACGCCGCTTCTTCTCCTCATCCTGCTTGAAGATCGTCTGATCGATATTGTACTTGGCGTTCATCACCTTATCGAAGAACGAGGTGGTGTAGACGATCTGGGCCAGGTTGTCGGCGATCCTCTCGGAAGCCTTGATCGCCGTATAGGGATCGGCCTGGGAAAGCTGCTGCTGGATTATCAGCAAGCGCATCGAAGAGCTGTACTGCAGCGGGAAAAGGAAACTCAGGCCGGCCGAGAAGACGGCGGCCACGAGGGCGAACAGGAGGATCTTCCTCCAGCCCTTGATCAACGTCTCTGAGGGGGTGAGTTCCCGCATATCGTTACGAAGCTAACCGCGCAGTCTAGCAGAAAAAGTCCTCCCTGTCAATCGGGTGACGCCGCCTTTCAGGGCGTCGGTACGGTACCTAAGGTCACTTCCACGGCGAATTCCCCGATCAGGCCGCGGACCACATCCAGTGTCACCGTGCTGCCGGGTTCATACTCGGCAATGACGTCGGAGAGCGGCTTATGGTAAGTCAGGTCCTCGTCGTTCACGGCGGTTATCAGGTCGCCCTCCATGAGATCGGCCTCGGCCGCCGGACTGAGCCGCTGGACGGCCGACGGACCGCCCCGCGAGGCGGAAGAGACGAGCAGCGCGCCGCGGCTACGTCCTGACGGCAAGGCCGCGCCGGTGAGGCGCGAGACATCGACGTAATGGACCCCCAGATAAGGCCGGGCCGCCTGACCGTCGCGCAGGATCCGGCCGATCTGCCGGGAAAAGGACTCCAAAGGGACGGCATAGACCCCCAGCTCGTCCTTACCCGAGACGATGCCGACCGCCTCACCTGACCGGTTCAGCAGCATGGAGCCGGGCAACAGGCCGTCGTCACCGAAAAGTCTCAGGACCCGCTGGATACTCTCGGAAGACCGTATGAGACCCTCCCTGTCCCTTACCGGTATCGTATCATAGGCCGCCAACCTCAGGCTGACCGTACCGCGGACGGCATCGAAGGCGAAGAGGCGCTCGCCAGGATAAAGGTCGGTCGCCTCGCCCAGCGGTATCACCGGCATGTTATCCGCCTCGATCTTGAGGAAGGCGACCCGTGAATAGGGATCGACCAGCGCCTCCTGCACCTCATAGGACCGGGTACCGATAATCGCTTCCAGCTCGGCGCCCGAGGACTGGCCGGCCGGAAAGAGAGTTTTCTCATGAGTGACTAACCAGCCGTCCGACGTCAGTACCATACCCGAACCCCAGGCCTCAGCCGCCAGACGGGCGTCATCCAGGACCGAACCTTCCGCCGGCCGGCTCCGATAGAGGTAGACCAGGGCGGGCGACGCCTCCATGACCGTGTGGGGTACGGTCTCTTCGGAAACGACTACCCGATCACTGCCGCCGCGCGGGACCAGAAGATACGGGATGGACAGGGACGGTTCGGGAGTCAGATAGGCCCCGGCCAGGAGTACCCCGACGACGCCTGAAGCCAGACCCAGGAAAACGCTCACCAGGAAGATGGGCAGTGACGAGGGATGGTCTCTTTTGGTCTTAGTCAGTCTCATGACGTATGTCCGGAAAAAGGGATCAAATCCAGCGGGCCGTACCGAGTACGATGATCGCCAACAACAGGGAAAAGACGGCCTGCCGCCGCAACAGGGCCGGTCGGGCCTCCTGACACTGCAGCAGATGACGCACCGCGTACAGCAGAGTCACCATCAATATCAGGGACGCCGTAGCGTTCACCAGATACGACGTGGGCAGGAAAGAGAAGGCGGCATAGGCTTCGGCCCCCAGTACGGCAAAGGCCGCGGACAGCAGGGGCGGCACTTCGGTTTCCGGTCCGGAGACATGACGGATAGTCTCCCGCGCCGTCCAAAAGCAGACCCCGGCCACCAGCGCCGCCAGAAGCGGCATCGGCACATAGACATACCGTACGATACCGAAGGCGAAAGCCGTGACGAAGAAGGTCGCGGCGGTACACAGGAGAAGGGAAAGTTGGGCCAAGTCACCGCCCCTTGGACGGCCCGTCAGCCCGTCCAGCAGCCCGAAATAGAGGACTAGGGCTACCATGACCCCGGTTATCAGGGTGAACCTGACCGGTCCGGTCTGGGCCAACAACAGGAAGCCGAAGGCGCAGAGTACGAAGACCGCCGACGTGACCGCATCGGATATCCGGTCGGCCCGGGACCGGTGCCGGGCCGCCTGATAGGTGGCCACGGCGACCAATGAGGCGATAGCGACCGACAGGATCGTCAGGATAACCGACCGATGCGCGGCGAAGAGGATCGGGATCGCCACCGCACCGTAAAAACCCGCTCCTACCAGGAACGGCGCGCTGAAGATGACTGTACGCCAAAGAGGGTTCATCGTAGTAGTCAAGGTCATGGCGATCAGCCGCCGGAGCGCAGGATGATACCGATCCGGCCTTCCTCGAGCCTCATCTCCTCGAGACGGCCGATTCCGGAGAACATCTCGTTAAGCCGGTCTTCCAGGGCTCCGCCGAAGAACGTGAACATCATACCGGACAACCCTTCACCGACCGTCAGGCCGCCCAAGGACATCTCCTGAGGGGCGAATTCGAACTGGCCGTCCTGGACCTCGGGAACGAAACGCAGTCTGAGGGGGATCTCCCGGTCATCCCGTGGCGCCACGGCGAACATCTCGAACCACTGTTCGGTGACCGCCATCTGCGGCGAATGGACCTCTAGAGGAAAGGATTCCTGTTCCTGCAGCATGTCGAAAGTGTCGCGCAGGATGGTCGTCAGCTCCTGTTCGGTCAGCTTCAGTTCCACGATACCGGTCTGCAGATCCACGTCAGCCCGGAAAGGGAGCGACTCCAGAACGTCCTGCATCGTCGAGCCGGCCAGCGGAGCGACGATGCGGGTCGGAGCCACCGGTTCATACAACCAGCCGGTGAGCAGCGGCACGGTCATCAGGCCGGTCTTGGCCAGGACCACCAACACGAAAATCACCGGAATGGACAGCAGGACGAGCTCCGCCACTAGACAGGCGCCGCAGCTGATCAGCTTGCGGCGCGCGGCCTCGTGACGTAGCTCCTGCTTGATCTCCTTCTTGAGCTCATCACGCTCCTCCTCGGATATGTTCTCGTTACGCGGCATGTCTTCGGGTGCGCCAGAGGGCGGCTAGCTGCGCCCTTTGCTGTCCAAAGGCTGTCAGGCGGTATCGCCCGGCACTGTCACCATCAACCATTCGATCTCCCCCAGCAGCTCCTGGGTCCGGTCGACTACGACCGCCTGATCGCCTAGGGATCCGTCAAGGGCCCGTTTCCATTGGTCCAGCAGCAGGACCAGGGAAAGATGGGTGTCGCGATAATCGCCCGGTACCCTCATCCGCAACAGCCGTTCCTGGGTCTTGACCACCAGGTCACCCAGCATGGGATCGACCGACCCAAGATCGGCTTCGGCCAACAGCGCGAACTGATCCAGGAAGGGCAGCAGGACCTCATTGGCCTCCATCTCATAACCGGCGGCGGTCGGGGGCTCGAGCAGGGCCGATTCCTCCGGTTCGGCAGCCCCGGCATAGGGATACAGCACCAGGACCGAACCGTAGATCAGTCCGGACAGGCAGATCACGACGAAAACGCCGAATACGGTCAATTCGCCGAAAAGTATCTTCTGATGGGCTCTAGGCATAGACGCTTGAGTTCCTTTATGTACGGCATAAATATACCAACTGGGGCCCGCTCGGTCAAAGGGTGAGGCTGGCGGTCCAATCCTCTCTCAGAAGTACCAAAACGGCCGCATGAATCGAGTCCTGCGGCCGTCTTTGGTGGAGATGGGGAGAGTTGAACTCCCGTCTGGCGAGTCTTTACAAGGCACCTCTACAAGCTTAGGCCGTTCGGTGTCTGAGGAGCGCGGTCAGAGACGGCCAAGAGCCGCAATCCCGATCCCCGAGCGATTTCGGCCGGTGCGTCGGGGAGGCGCACGGGCTCTGTCCGATAATCGACACCCGTTTCCCGCTCATCGGACGTCGGCGGGGCGGATGGGTTCACGCGTTAGGCGGGAACCGGAGCGAATGAAGGCACGAACGCTTTCGCGACCGCGCTCTTCACCCGAGAGACGAAGTTCGCACTTGTCTTGTCGTCCGTTGATTAATGAGGTGACGGACTTCCTCAACTTGCATGCCGTGAAATGAGCTCCCATCGATTCCCGTCATCCCCCAAAAGGGTGCCACGCACCGACGCGTGCTACCCTTTCAGGGTGCGACGGAGTTCCCTCTCGATATCGCGCTTCTTGATCGCTTCGCGTTTCTCGTATCTCTTCTTACCGCGGGCCAAAGCGAACGACAGCTTGATCTTCGAACCCTTAGTATAGGCAGAAATCGGCACGAATGTCAATCCTTTCTGCTCCCCTTTTCCGGCCAGATGCTTGAGTTCGCGCCGGTGCAGCAGCAGCCGCCGCGAACGGTAAGGGTCGACCTCTCCGGACCGCCCCGCCTTGGGATAAGCCGGGATATGCGCCCCGATAAGCCAGGCCGCGTCGTGTCGCACGGCGACATGCGCGCCGGACAGCTTCATCTTGCCGGCCCGGACCGACTTGACTTCCGGACCGGTCAACGCCAAACCGGCCTCATAAGTGTCGAGGATGTCGTATTCGTAACGGGCCCGCTTATTTTCCGCCAAAATCGGCATAATCTCAGTCTGATCCGGGTCCTCCGCAGCCTACACTAACCTATCCCGCCGGGGCAAGACACGGCTACCGCGAAGTATACCAGATGCCCGGGCCCGGACTAAGCCTGGGGCCTTTACAGAAAGCCAAAAATGCCATATTCTAAGCGTCGTACATCCTCAGCGTCTCAGAACACTAACGAACACGGCCGTGCGTATATCCCGAAGGCGCTTCAAGCCGAAACCAGCCAAAATAATCTATCTCCTGAACGAGAAAATCCGCTACCCCGAGTTGCGCGTCGTTGACGATGATGACGGTCACCTGGGGATCATGCCGACGCCCCAAGCGCTGGAACTGGCCCGTGAACGCGAGCTCGATCTGGTGGTCATCCAACCCAAAGCCGAACCTCCCGTAGCCAAAATCACCGATTTCGGCAGATATAAGTACGAAAAGGAGAAGGCGGTGCGTCAGCAGAAGGCCCACAGCAAACAGGTCGAGATAAAGGGGGTGCGGCTTTCCCTGCGTATTGGCGACCATGACAAGGAGGTGCGCAAGAAACAGGCAGTCAAGTTCCTGGAGAACGGGGATAAGGTCAAGATCGAGATCATCCTGCGCGGTCGGGAACGGCGTCACGGCGACTTGGGAAGTCAGGTGATCGAAGGCTTCATCGAGGAACTGAGAGGAGAGATGGCTATCGAGGTCGATCAGCCGGTCCAGAGGCAGGGAGGACGGTTGACAAGTATCATCAGGAAATCGTAAGATGCGGGACGCGTAACCAGTCATCCGAAACCATATGAAAACGCACAAGGCGCTCGCCAAGCGATTCAAAGTGACCAAGAAAGGTAAGGTGCTCAAACGGACCGCCGGTCAGGATCACTTCAATTCGCGTGAGAGCGGCAAGATCACCAGGAACAAGCGGCGCGACCGGCAGATGTCGGAGACGCTGACCAAGACCATCAAGAAGCTGGTCCGGCCATAAGCAGCGATACCTATGCCACGAGTCAAACGCGGCAAGACCCATCTCAAGAGCCGCAAGAAGCTACTGTCCCAGACCAAGGGCTACAAATGGGGCCGCAAGAGCAAGATCAAGCTGGCCAAGACCGCCGTGCTCAAGGCCGGCGCCTATGCCTACCGTGACCGCAAGAACAAGAAACGGACCATGCGGGGTCTGTGGCAGACGCGCATCGGCGCCGCGGCCAGGCTGCACGGCCTGAGCTACAGCAAGCTGATGGGAGCCCTCAAGAAAGCCAATATCGTCCTGGACCGGAAGATCCTGGCCGAACTGGCCGCGAAACACCCGGAGACGTTCAAGGCGGTCGCCGAAGCCGCCCAGAAGAAGTGACGATGCGGCGATCCACTGACCGAAGATGCAAGAAAGCCCCAAAATCGGGGCTTTTTCGGTGCCTGACCGGGCCGATAAACCTTGACAAAGACCGGAATCTGTGCTAAATTGACCTGTCTCGGGAAAGTTTCCCGCGACGGGTCAGGCCGAAACGGGTCTGGCCGGAATCAGCACCTTGTCAAGGTTCGGTTTTTCGAAACAGAGGAGGAAGAGATGACCGACAACAACGGACATGATGATCAGGGACGTCTCCCCGGCCAGAGCGAGTGGCCGAACGACAACACTGCGGCGCCGACGGAATCCGTTCCGACCGGCGGGGACGGCTACCTCGCGCCCGGAGAGCCGGTCGACCAGGGGCAGCCCGGAAACACGCCGGCCGACTCGGACGATCCGTACGGCTTCGGGCCGGTCGAGCCGGACACCGGGACGGACTGGGACGACACCACCGAGACGGTGTCGGACCAGGACAAGCCGCTAGCCAAGCGCAACCTCATCGGCTACATAGTGGCCGGACTGGCGCTCCTGATCGTGATCGGTTTCGTCACCTGGCTGGCCAACGACCTCTACCAGGCCGGTGGCCAGGAAGGCGCGGTGACGCCGCTCACCGAGGAGGTCGTCCCCGACGAGCCCGAAGTGATCCTGCCGACCCTCAAGAAGGTGGATCTCTCCGGCTGCCGCCCGGACCAGCTCCGGGTGGTCGGCAACAAGCTCGTGGCCACGGGCTGCGCCCGGGTGACGTACGGCGAGTGAGGACACGCTGGTCCCGGAGGCGGCCGCCCCAGCTGCCGCCTCCGGGAATCCCGTTCCTCTTCCATCCGCCGCTTCTGCGGCGGTCTTTTTTATCCCCAGTATGGTCAGGCCGCGACCAGGCGGGCCTTGATAATTATCGGGTCCTGGCATATAATGCGTTACGTCACCGTGGGCGCGTGGTGTAGCCCGGTTAACACGTCTCCCTGTCACGGAGAAGATCGAGGGTTCGAATCCCTTCGCGCCCGCCATCGTAAGGACCCGCCGTCAGGTGGGTTTTTACGATGGCGTCTGTGGATACCGGGATTCGAAGGGCGCGAGAGAGGCGTAGTGAGCCGCGAGCTAACGCAGCAGCGAACCGCTTCGGTACGCAGCTGCCCCGGACCCCGAGTCGGAGCGAGGGGTAATCCCTTCGCGCCCGCCGCCCCCGTTACTCCAGCTCGGCTGGAGCTAAGGGGGGTGTTTTGGTACCGGAACGGATTCGAGAGAATCGGAAAAAAGCGGGCCGGAATCTTGACAGGTGCCCCGACCGCTGCTATCCTCCCCTGTTAACCCTTTTGCCCCGGCGCCCCTATGGGTGCCGCAAGAAGGCACTCGTAGGAGGACGCAGATGGGTCAACTCGTTCCTTTCCCCTATCATGCGGTGCGCCGGTCCGGCAGCCGCCGGTCCGCTCCCGGAAGGCTGATCCTGTTCATCCCGCCGTCCCGGCTGTTCATCGCCGGGATGGTCGCTCACTGTCCGGCTCTCCGGACAGTAGTGTCGAGGGTCGGCACGGCCAACACGCCCGAACAGGTGGCTCGCGAACGTATCCTCGAGCTCCTGATCAGGAAGATGCCCGTACTGCCCAAGACCGCTGCTGCCGATGAGGTCGAAAGTATGCATGAGCTTCCTTTCGATGAGATCTGCCTCCTGGCGCGACGACAGCTCGCCCGCAGCCGACGAGACCGCCAACTGCATGCAGGCTGGTACCAGGTGTGGCGATACGTCCGGGATTTAAAACTGCGCGAGTTCGCCCAACGCAGCTCGACGCTCCTCACCGAGATGATCCACATCTCCCGCGAGGCAACCCGACGCGACGCCGCCTGTTGCTGAACTGATACTGCTGACACCTCCGAAACTGGGGGTGTTTTCTTTTCCGCCGACCATTGACAGATGCCGCATTTTATGCTATCCTTACAGGAGAATTTAAGCTGAAAAAATATGCGTGGAGGCGGAGAATCATTCAGGGAACCGCCGCCGATGGGCCGCGGCGATAACCGGGAGACCGATATGAGCCAAAACAAGGGCGATGACGAGCTGCCTTTCGTGGATCCTGAAGACGTCAAGCTGGTCGAAGGATCGGCCAAAGGCGAGGCTCCGGAAGGCCAATTCCCCACCCCGGATATGTCGGATATCTTGGACACCGAGATCAAATTCGAATCAGCGGAAGGGGGACAAGAGGCCATGGAGATCATGCAGAAACGGATCGACGAGATCGGAGCCGACAAGGCCGGTGAGGTGGCCCACATGGTCAAGGCGGTACCGATGAAAGAATGGGGGAAGAATCTGCGTCGGATCCGGCATGACGCAGTCGAGGAAATCCTGGCAGTCAACCCTAATGCCAACTATGACTCGGCCACCAACTCCATAGTCCGGGCCCTGGAAGGGATACACGCCGGCCTTAAGGAAGAGGAGGCCGCGGCCAAGACCGAAGAGGAGCGGTTCGAACTGGAGAAACGCGCCGGCGACATCGATTCGGCCAAAAACCAGCTTGAGCAATGGTGGGATACGGCCACTGCAGAGGATCTCAAATCAGAGCTGGGCAAGAAGTTCCTGGCCGAGGTCCATGTGGAAGTGGTGGGCTCCGAGCCTATGACCAAGGATGCCAAGACGGAGCGGCTCAACCTGCTGCAGGAGAAATGGAGTCAGACCGCGGGCGACAAGAATCTCGGACAGGAATATCAAGCGGTCAACAATCTTATCGAAAGGATGATTACGGTTATCCCCGAAAAAGCGGGGTCGGAAGAGAAGGAGTTCAGTGCCGAAGAGGTCGATAAAGATGTCGACGAATTGTTCTCCGGTCTCGGCTGATCCCGACGTGACGGAATCTGCAGGAAAGGAAAACGGCCCTTACGGGCCGTTTTTTGGATAGTATCTGATGTCACGTCACTTCCTCTTCAGCTTCGCTTCCAGCTTGGCTATCTCCATCGTCGTCTTGAGGACGGTATCCGGATTGAGCGAGATGCTGTCTATCCCCTCCCGCACCAGGAACTTGGCGAACTCCGGATAGTCCGAAGGCGCCTGACCGCAGATGCCGATCTTGACCTTCTTGCGCCGGGCGACATCGATCACCCGCCGAATCGATTCCATCACCGCCTCGTTGTTCTCGTCATAGAGGTGGCTGACCAGGGCCGAATCCCGGTCCACTCCCAGGGTGAGCTGGGTCAGGTCGTTGGAGCCGATACTGAACCCGTCGAAGACTTCGGCGAAACGCTCGGCCAGGATGATGTTCGAAGGTATCTCCACCATGACGTAGACCTTGAGACCGTTCTGACCGCGCTTCAGGCCGGCGCCTTCCATCACCTTGAGTACCTTACGGCCTTCCTCGGGCGTCCGGCAGAACGGGATCATCATGATGACGTTGGTCAGCCCCATCTCGTCCCGCACCTTCCGGAAGGCCTCGCATTCCAGCAGGAAGGCCTTGGCGTATTTCGGGTCGTAATAGCGGGAAGCGCCGCGCCAGCCGATCATCGGGTTAGCCTCGGTGGGTTCGAAAGCGGTCCCGCCGACCAGTCCGGCATACTCGTTGGTCTTGAAATCAGAGGTGCGGACAATGACGTCGCGCGGATAGAAGGCCGCGGCCAACCGGCCGATGCCCTCAGCCAGCCGCTTGACGTAGAAGCTCTCCCGGCTGTCGTAGGCCGCCGTCAGGGCATCGATCTCCTCCCGGACCTTGGGATCCTCGATCTGGTCGTAGTTCAGGATGGCCAGCGGATGGGCCTTGAGGAAATTAGTGAAGATGAACTCGATCCGGGCCAGGCCGACCCCGTCGTTGGGGATGAAGGAGTGGCCGAAGGCCATGTCCGGTTCGGCGATGTTCATCATGATCTGGGTCTTGGGTTTGCGGAAACCCTTGAGCCGGACGCGTCGTACCTCGAACGGCAGCAGTCCCTTGTAGACGAAGCCCTCTTCCCCCTCGGCACAGGAGACGGTCACCTCCTGACCGCCCTTGAGCTTGGCCGTGGCGTCACCGGTACCGACGATGGCCGGGGTCCCCAACTCGCGCGAGACGATCGCCGCATGGCAGGTCCGACCGCCGGAATTGGTGATGATGGCCGAGGCCTTCTTCATGATAGGGACCCAATCGGGATCGGTCATCTCGGCGACCAGCACCTCACCCTCCTGGAAAGCGGACATCTCATGGACCCCCTTGATGAGACGGACCTTACCCGACCCGATCTTGGACCCTACGGACAAGCCGCTCACCAGCACCTCGCCCCGCTGCTTGAGCAGATAGGTCTCCAGCACCTCGGGATCCTTCTCCGACTGAACGGTCTCGGGCCGGGCCTGGACGATGAACAGCTCCCCGGTCTTGCCGTCCTTGGCCCACTCGATATCCATCGGCTGATAGGCCTTACGTAATCCGGAATAATATTCTTCTATCTCCATGCCCCACCGGGCCAGCTGCAGGATCTCATCGTCGGTCAGACAGAACTTCCGCCTCTCCTCGTTCGGTACCGGGACGGTCCGGATCGGCGAGCCGCCCTCCAGACTGTAGATGATCTTGCTCTCCTTCTCCCCTAAGGTCCGTTCGATGATAGGACGATGACCTTTCTTCAGGGTGGGCTTGAAGACGAAGTGCTGATCCGGATTGACCTTGCCCTGGACGACGCTCTCGCCGAGTCCGTAGGAGGCGTTGATCAGGATGGCGTCACGGAATCCGGTCTCGGTATCGATGGTGAACATGACGCCGGCCGTAGCCAGGTCCGACCGCACCATCTTCTGCACCCCGACGGACAGGGCGACCTTGAGGTGGTCGAAACCTTTCTCTTCCCGATAGACGATGGCCCGATTGGTGAAGAGTGAAGCGAAACAGCGTCGTACAGCATCGATCAACGCGAACTCGCCCCGTATATTCAGGTAGGTCTCCTGCTGACCGGCGAAGGACGCGCCGGGAAGGTCCTCGGCAGTGGCCGAAGAACGCACGGCCACGTCGGAATTACCCTCCTTCCCGGAACCCATCCCGCGATAAGCCTTGGCGATCGCCTCCTGCAGATCGAGCGGTATCTCCGCGGCCAGGATGGCCTGCCGGACACGGTGTCCCCGGCTCGCCAGATCGTCCACGTCCTTCACATCAAGTCCATCTAACGTCTCCTTGATCGCGTCACGCAATCCGGCCGAATCCAGGAAATACCAATAGGCGGCGGCAGTCACGGCGAAACCGTCCGGCACGGCGATGCCCCGCGGCGTCAGGTTGCGGAACATCTCGCCGAGCGAGGCGTTCTTACCGCCGACCAGCTCAACGTGCCGCATGTCCAGATCCTTGAAAGGTATAATGAAGGCGGTCTTGGAGACCTTGGTGGCGCGCTGGCTGGCCTGGGTGCGTCGGCCGGCCGGTGACTTAATCGATTTCTTACTCTTCCTTTTGGCCATAGGTGTCATTTGATATCCCTGATTTCGACTAAATTGACCCCGCCGGCCACACCCACCGGGGAGCCGGCGACGATGATGATCTTGTCGTTCTTCTTGATCATCTTGTTCTTCTTGAGGTGTCCGATCGAACGGTCCACCAGTTCCTCCACCGAACCGCAGCGCGGCAGGACGAAGGGGACGACGCCCCAGGACAGGTTCAGCTGGTTGCGTACCCTCTCGTTGTCGGTAGCCACCAGGATCGGCAGTTCCGGCCGGTAGCGGCTGACGATACGTCCGGTGTTGCCGGTGAGCGAGGCTACCAGGACCAGCCGGGCCTTGATGCCGCGGGCCAGTATATTACCGACGCCAGAGATCGCCTCCTCGATGGTCTGCCGCTGTGAGGGATCGAAATCCGGATCCAGGTCATCGAAACGGGAGGATTCGGTCTCATGGACGATACGGGCCATAGTGGCCACGACATCGACCGGGAACTTGCCCGTGGCCGTCTCGCCCGAGAGCATCACGGCATCGGTATGGTCGATGACGGCATTGGCCACGTCGGAGACCTCGGCGCGGGTCGGCCGAGGGTTGCGGATCATGGAATCGAGCATCTGGGTGGCCACGATCACCGGTTTGGCGGCAGCCAGGCACTTGTCGATGAGCATCTTCTGGATCAGGGGCAGTTCTTCGGCCGGCGTCTCGATGCCCAGGTCGCCCCGAGCCACCATGATCCCGTCGACCGCCTCGACGATCTCATCGATGCTGCGGATAGCCTCGTGTTTCTCGATCTTGGCCACGATCCGGATAGGCTGACGGCCGTGCTCCTCCTCGATACCGAGCTCCTTCTCGTAATTCTGGATCATGTACCGCAGGTCGTAGATCTCCTTGGCGTTACGCACGAAGGACAGGGCGACCCAATCCACCCCCTGAGCCACCCCGAACTTGAGGTCCTTCATGTCCTTGACGGTGATGGCCGGCGTACTCAGGGTGGCCGTGGGCAGGTTGATGCCCTTGTGCGAGGTGAGCTTACCTCCATGGACCACCTCACAAATTATGTCCTGTCCGATGACCTTCGTCACCCGTACGTCAATCAGGCCGTCATCGAGCAGCAGCTTATCCCCGGTCCTGACGTCGATATGCAGACTGGGATAGTCTACCGGCATCTTCGGCAGCTTGGCCTTGGGATCGGTGGTGAAGACGACCTCCTTCTTCTCCTCCAGCATCACCCCTTCTTCCGGCAGTTTACCCACCCTGATCTTGGGTCCCTGCAGGTCCTGTAGGATGGCCACCGGCTCGCCGGTCTCCTGCGACACCTGTCGCAACATGGCGATCATCTTGGCGTGATCCTCATGGGTACCATGCGAGAAATTGAGGCGGGCCACGTTCATCCCGGCCCGGATCATCTTCCGGACCGTGGCCGGATCATTGGAGGCGGGACCGATGGTGCAGACTATCTTGGTCCGTTTCGATTGTCGCATAAGCTGAAATCTTCTTCGTTAGGGGGTAAATCGCTTTGCTTCTCCCTTAATTATAGCAAAAAAACGCGGGACTGTAACCGCGTCATACCTTAGACGAACCACCACCGGATCAGGACCGCCTATTCGCTGACCATCAGCTTATCCAGCTCCTCCTGGAAGGTCCGGACATCCTGGAACGCCCGATAGACGGAAGCGAAGCGGATATAGGCCACCGAGTCGAAATCCTTGAGGTGGGTCATGACCACCTCACCGATCTCCCTGGTCGACAGTTCGCTCTGCCGGAGCCTCTGGATATCTCGCTCGATAGAACCTATCAGGTTGCGGAAAGTGTCAACGTCGACCGGGCGTTTCTCGAGGGCCTTGCGCAGGCCGGCCTCCAGCTTCTCCCGGACGTACGGCTCCCGCCGCCCGTCACTCTTGATGAGGGTCAAATCGAGCAGTTCCGCCGCCTCGGAAGTGGTAAAGCGGAACCCGCAACCCAGACATTCGCGGCGGCGGCGTACGCCGTAACCCGCGAACGAGGCTCGCGAATCGATCACTTTAGTCTCTTCGTTGTTGCAGACCGGACACTTCATAGGGAATCACCTGATCACGACGGCGGTATCAAAAAGACCGACTTCAATCCGTATCACCACGGACACCATGTCACCTGACGGCGGCATGACCGGCCGGCCTGATCCCTCCATCGTTACGATCCTCATCCCATCTTCCGGCGTATGAACGCCGGTATCTCCAGATCCTCTTCCGGAGCCGTCTCTTCGGCTTCCTTGCCCTTGGACTGGGGCATGAACCGCTTCACGAACGAGCTGCCCCCCTCTTCGTCCCTCATCCCGGCGTCGGCTGCCACACTGTCGGCCTTCTTCTGTGCCGCTGCCGTAGCCTCCTTGGCCTTAGCCGTCACTTTGGCCGTCTCTTCCTGGAGAAACCGGTTCTTCGACGAATAGAACGATTCGCTACGCTTCTCGCCCACTACTGGCTTGGCCGCGCCGTCGAATCCTGTGGCGATGGCACAGATCTTCAGATCGTCGCCCATGGTCTCGTCGATGACCGCCCCGAAGATGATCTTGGCGTTATCGTCGGCGTTGTTGGTGATGATGTCCGCCGCCTCGGAGACCTCGTGCATGGAAAGGTTCGGTCCGCCGGTGATGGTGAACAGGATACCCTTGGCGCCCTCGATCGACATCTCCAGGAGCGGGCTCATGATCGCCTGTTTGGCGGCCTCGGCCGCCCGATTGTCGCCCGCCGAGAGACCGATGCCCATGAGAGCCGTGCCCGTGCCCTGCATGATCGCCTTGACGTCGGCGAAATCGACGTTGATCAGGCCGGGTACGGTGATGAGCTCGGAAATACCTTGGACGCCGTGCCGCAACACGTCATCGACGGTCTCGAAAGCGTCCAGGAGCGAAGTCCGTTTCTCGATTATCTGCAGTACCCTCTCGTTGGGGATGGTGATGATGGTATCGACCTGACCGGCCAGTTCCTCATGACTCTGCTCGGCGATGGCCTTGCGCTGCGCCCCCTCGAAATTGAACGGCTTAGTGACCACGGCGACGGTCAGGGCTCCGATGTCCCGAGCCATCTCGGCGATGACCGGTGAAGCCCCGCTGCCGGTACCGCCGCCCAATCCACAAGTGATGAACACCATATCCGCCCCGGCTAGGGCTTCCTTGATCTCGTTCTGGCTCTCCTCTGCCGCCGCCTTGCCCAGCTCCGGATTCATGCCCGCACCCAACCCGCGCGTCACGGACTTCCCCAGATGCAGCTTGACCGGCGCCTGCGAATAGTGCAGCGCCTGGACATCGGTATTGGCGGTGATGAAGTCGACACCCTTGATCTTCGACTTGATCATCCGGTTGACCGCCGAACCGCCGCTGCCGCCTATGCCGATCACCTTGATCTTGGCGAATGTCTCTATCGCGGGTTTGATCTCTGCCATATTGGGTAGTGATTATCTCGTTTGGTCGGGCGCCGTCCAGGATACCTATGCGGCCGATGACTAAGGGTGATTGTTTACCTATTCACTGTACGCAACACCTGCCGGGCCGTCAAGAGAAAATAAGGCCTAAAATGAACAAAATTCGTGTTCGGTCGACGACGGGGTGTGACGACTGAAAACAGCGCCTCTGACGGGCGCCGTCTTTTCCGGTCCGACCGGTCCTCGCGAAATCCTCAGGAAGCGAAGACTCCGAACCACTTCTTCATCCGCTTGGTGGCGCGCTCCACCGGCTTGTATCGGCTGAAGATGCCGCTGCCGCGCCCGGCCTCTTCCGGAGTGTCATTGATGCCCCACTGGACGAGACCGATGGCGGTGCTGAAGGAGAGGTCATTGACCCGGTCAGTGATGCTGGTGACATTCAGCGGATAACCGAGCGACACGGGCAACTTAAGCTTCCGCTTGGCGAGATCGACGATGCCGGGCAGCTTGGCTCCGCCACCGGTCAGGACGACGCCGGCGGGAAGCATGCCGCTCCGGCCGACACTACGCAATTCCTTCTCCACTTTCTCCAGGATCTCCTCACAACGCGCTTCGACGATCTCGGCCACGTACTTCAGGGACACCGCCTCATCGTCTTCCGTCCCGTAATCGCTCAAGTTGACCTTGTCGTCCTTCTTGTATTCTTTGGGACTGGCCGAAGCGCAGTTGAGCTTGATCTTCTCCGCCACGTCGATGGAAGTGCGTAACCCGATAGCCACGTCCGCCGTGATGTGTTCAGAACCTATCGGCAGGGAAGCCATGTGGAGGATGTCGCCCTGTTCGAACACCACCAGGTTGGTGGTGGCGCCGCCTAAATTGACTACCGCCACCCCCAGCTCCTTCTGGCGGGGAGTGACCACGACCTCGGCGGTGGCCAGGACCCCCAATACCAGACGCTCGATGTTGACGCCGGTCCGGTAGACGCATTTGGTCAGGTTCTTGATGTGCGACGAGAGTCCCTGGATTATCTGCGTATCGACCTCCAACCTGATTCCGGTCATGCCCTGTGGATCCCTGATTCCCGACTGCCCGTCCACCGTGAAAGTCTTGGGGATGACGTGCAGGATCTCGAAATTGACCGGGGTGGCGACCGTCTGGGCCGCTTCCACCGCCCGCTCCACGTCATCCGCGCGGATGTCGCCGTCAGGTCGCGAGACCGCCACCACTCCCTTACTCTCCAGCATGGTGACGTTGGCCCCGGAGATCGAGACCCAGGCGTTACCCAGCGGCAGCCCGACCATCCGTTCGACCTTCTCGATACAGGCCGAGACCGAAGAGACGGCGTCCTCGATAGAATTGATCACTCCCCGATTGATGCCCTCCGAAGGCGATTCGGCGGCACCGATGATATGGACCTGCTCCTTGTCGGCCGAGGGCAGACGCTGACCGACCGCGATGCGGACCGCGGTCGAACCTATGTCTATTCCGGTGAAAAGCATGTCTTCCGACATACGGGGGGTTATACCTGAATTACTGGAACAGCCTGGCGACGTACGGCCAAAAAATCAGGACACCGATGAGCAGCGCCCCGAACGAAGCCACCAGCACCGTGCCGGCCATGATGTCCTTGATCTCCCTGACATACTGGTGCAGGCGCGGCTTCAGCACGTCCGTCATGCGCTCAAAAATGCTGTTGGTCAATTCTAGCACGAGTACGAGCACAATCGCAAGGGTCAACAGGGCCTTTTCCGTGCCGCCGAGACCGAAAGCGAACATCAGGACCACTACCAGACCGGCCACAAAAAGCTGGATACGGAAATTCTGCTCCTCCCGAGCGACCTGGGTCAGTCCCTTGAAGGCGTACGAGAAGCTCTTCCTGAGTTGTCTGAAATCGATCAGCATCTTCGTGATCGGACAGGATCCTTAGAGTATGCCGAGGCCCATCAGGATGTCCTGCTGCAGGGAGAACATCCGGCGCTCGTCGCTTTCGGTCTCGTGATCGAATCCCAGCAGGTGCAGGGTGCCATGGACCACCATCAGGGCGAACTCGTCTCGGACCCTCCGGCCATCGCGCCTGGCCTGGACCTTGACCCGCGGCAGGGAGATGACGATCTCCCCGAGGTGACGGGTACCGCCCCGTTCCCCGGTCAAAACGAACTCCGGACCCTCGTCATAAGGGAAAGACAGCACATCGGTCGTCCGGTCGATTCCCCGATAGGTACGGTTCAGCCGCCTGATTGCCGTATCATCCGTGACCGCGATGTCCACCCGGAGATCTCCCCGCTCCCCGGCCTCCCGGCACGTCCGGCGCACCCAGGCCTTCACCGAATCCGGGGACACGCCGCGGGGCCGCTTGCCGGTGAATTCCACCTTGACCATACCCTATCAGGATAGCCTAATCGCCGGGAAAATCAAACCGGTCCGGCTGTCAGCCGGACCGGATCGTCAGCCAGTCCCTTGATGCTCTCCCGGATCATTCAGCCGGGCTCTCCGCGGCCATTATCTGGAGGCTGTTGGCCATCATAGCGAAGGTCACCCGATAGCGGATGGTCAGCTCACCTCCCAGATCGTAACTCATTACCAGCACCTTGTCCCCATCCGAGATGTAGTTGGTCATGCGGTCAGGGCTCACCACCCGGGCATAGCCTTGGCGGGTGGTCAGCACCTCGACCTGCGACCGGTTGACTCCCGGAGACTGCTCCAGATACCAGTCCAGGAGGGCCTGATTGACCGGCTTGGATTCCGCCCGTATCAGTATCGTCTCCCCATCAGGGGCGGCGAAGGAGACCTGCTGCAACTCCTCGTCCTCACTGACCCTCCAGGATGAGGGACGATAGATATCGAAGCCGAAGTTGACGTTGCGGTAGAGCGTGATACCCGGATTGTCGAGAAGTTGTCCCGGTTCGGCCTGGGCCGGATCGAACAGGTTAAGCACCTCGTTGAGATCGACGAAGCTGTCGTTGTCGGAATTGGGTTCGGTGGGATTGGACCCGTAGATCCGGCGCTCTTCGTCATCGGTCAGACCGTCACTGTCGGTATCGTCGGCAGCCACCGGTTCGGGCGGCTCGCAGTCACCCGGACAGCTTTCGTAGGTCTCATCCCCTTCGCATTTGTTGTCCCCGCAGACCGGCGGCGGCGGACCACAATCGACCGGGCAATTTTCGGGTTTCTCCTCGCCTTCGCAGACGTTGTCCCCGCAGACCGGCGG
>LJNP01000053.1 GCA_001303185.1 Parcubacteria bacterium SG8_24 | reverse complement strand
ATCAGACGGGGCGAGAGCTACGGTGAGCGAACCCGCACCGGCGACCCTCATGGTCGGGCCGAGCACCGGCCAACCGGCGGCTGTCGCGGCGACAGTGTTGCCGTCCGGATCGGTCGCGGAGACCGAACCCGCCGCAGTCACCTGGAAGGCGATGTCATCCGGCATGTTGGCCAGGGTCTGACCACCCGCCAGGTTGACCTTCATGGTGAGAGTGATCGTCTGACCGGCCGGAACGGTGAAGTTCAGGTTGTCGAAGGTCAGGACACCACCCGTGCCGGCACCGGTCGAGGTGCTCGGGCTCTTGGTGGCGCCGACCTGCGTGCCGTTGTCCCACAGGCTCGCCGTGGAGACGAGAGCGGCGATGGAGTTACACAGGAGAGCTTCCTGACCAAGGTTGAACGCAGCGTCAGGTGCGTTGGCACAAGCCACGGTGTCATCCGAGTCGAGCAGACCCTGGAGGGCCAGCGAGGAGACGCGAATGTCCGAAGCATCGCCCGCCTGAAGCGTCAGACCGACCACTTCCACGCCCTGGGTGCCCTGGATGTAGGTCTGGGCGACCGGGGTCGAAGCGAGCCCCACCATCAGCGACGGCGCCCGCATGGAGTGCAGATTGCCGTTGATGCCCGTGTTGGGGACGATGTCGGTCAGCACCACGTAGGTGCTGTTGTCCAGGTTGCGCAGGTCGTTGGCCTGGAACGGCAGCAGGTCGACGCTGGCCGTGTCACCGGCCAGAAGAGCCTGGTTGGCGATGTCAGCCGTGACCTTGAAGGTCCGGGACTGACCGGCCGTCAGGTTCCAGGTCTCGGTGTAGGTGATGTTCTGCGTGGCATCGCTGCCGCCGACGGCCAGAGAGGCCGGGCCGGCGATAGTGGCACCGGTCGCGGTATCGATCACCTTGATGTCGGTGAAGTTGGCTACACCGGCACCGCTGGTGTCGATCAGACCGCTAGGAGCCGCACCGCCGACAGCATTGGTGGCGTTGATGCGCATGCGCAGGTTCCTCACCTCGAGGTTGGAAGCCGAACCGATCGTGAAGTTATAGAGCTCCACATCGCGGCCGTTGACGCCGACGTCCTTGGCCGCCGGGCCGTTGAAGGTGATGTTGACCTGACCGCCCTCGATGCGGGTCGAGGAACAGTTACCGGCACCGAGCGCGCAGCCGACACCGTCATAGGTACCGGCGATGGCGCCGATGTCGACCATCGCGCCATACCCGAAGGTCTGGCCGATCGCCAAGACATCCGTGCTCGAGTCGACATAGACCAGGATGGTCTCGGTCGCTCCGGCGCGGGCCCCGGCCGCGATGTCCGCGTACACCTCGAAGGTCTTCATCGCGCCCTTCTCCAGGAGGAGCGGGGAAGCGAGGACGAAGGTGGCGCGGTCACGACCGTCGAACCCGGCGGCAGTAGCCAGCGACAGGCCGGCCTGCTTCAGCACCAGGTTGGTCATGTGCTCCCGGTTCACGGCGCCGCCGTTGAACAGGGCGATGCGGTGGACATGCAGATCCTCAGCCGCACCGGCGGTGAGCTGGAACTCACCGATCTTCTGGCCCATGCTGCCCGCCTTGACGTTGGAGAGCGGTACAGCACCGGCACGATCGACCTGCAGCGTGCCCGCCACAGCGGAGGACATGCTGAAGTTAGGACCGGCGACCGGCAGGCCGCTGGCCATGGTCGCGCCGCTCCTCAGGTCGACGAGCTGCAGCGCGTGCTGGTTGTTCGCGCCGACGGCACCGGCCAGATCGACGGCGATCCAGAGATACTCGGTCGCACCGGGACCGACCTGCATGTTCAGACCGGCGAAACTCGCCTCATTGGACGAGGTGTTGATGGTGCGGCCGGTGGTGAGACGGTCGTTGCCGTGATAGACGTAGACCCAGGCGAAGTCGCCGGGGACACCAGCGCCGACGCGGCGGACCGTCAGGGAGTCAACCGTCACGGCAGAGGCACCGCCGTTCATCACCTTGACCTTCAGCATGTTGACGCCGGAAGCGCCCGCCGGGAGCGTGCCGCCCGCCGGCATGTCAGCCGCAGCCGCCACGGAGAGCGAACCGCTCACCGCCTGGCCGAGACCCTTATCCACGCTGATGGAGGTGGCGGCGGAAGACTCGCCAGCCGGGCTGAAGTCGCCCGCGCTGTTGATATCCGCGCCGATGGTGTAGTTGACGAAGAACGCGTCCGGTACGTCATGGATCATGGTGTTCCAGTTGGCACCATAGAGCGCGTTCGCGACCGACTCGGAGGTCACCCAACGCAGCGTGCCGCCGGAAGCGACCGCGTACACCTTGGGGTCCGTAGTGATCTTGACCATGTAGACGCCTGGCTTGTAGGTCGCGTTGCCCCCAATCGGGATGGCAGCGAGTTCAGCGTCCGTGATGGTCTGCACGGTGCTGAAGTCCATGTACCAGGTCTTGTAGGTCTTCTCGTTCGGGAAGACATAGCGTTTCATGTCCGCCCCGACGTAATAGACGGCCGGGAGAGAGCCCTTGACCAGCGTGCCGGCGTCAACAGCCCTCGCGGTAAGCGGGGTGATGAGCGCCGAAAGCCCGATGGACCAGGCAATCGTAGCCGCAACGACGGAGACGGTGAACGCCTTCCTGCTCATTCGTAAAACGTTGCTCATAGATTGATTTACTCCTTTCGGATTTGCCCTGCGCTAGCGCGCAGAGGCGAGATTGCGTGCCGACAGCATCCCCTCGGATGCCTCGACCTTTAGGTCGCCACGTTTAATGAACCGAATTATATACAGGTCTCGCGACCGTTCGTCGGGACTGTCGCCACCACGGCGGGCAGTCCCCGACAGTCCTTTCTAACGGCTGCCAGACCCAGCAGCATCGTCCGACTCTCCGTCGGACGACCCTGTCGGGACGTCAGCTGTCTCATCGTCATCGGCCGGCGGTTCCTCCTCCGTCGGCTCGGCCTCATCGGCAGTCTCCTCTTCCGTCGTCTCGGTATCATCTTCTTCCGTCTCGACCGCCTCTTCCGCCGCCGCCTCGGCCTCGGTTTCCTCCTCCAGGATCTCCTGCTCGGCCTCCTTGGTCAGTTCGGCCACCTCGACGATCTTGGAGAGCGCCGCCTGGTAGTCCTCCTTCTCCAGAAGCTGTTTGGCCTCGGCCAGGGAGCTCCGCACCCGGGAGGTCACGGCCGGCCCTTCGGCCTCGTCGGCCACCGGCAGCGCCCCGAGCTTCTCCTCGGCCACGCGCAGCCGCTCCTCGAACTTGGAGACGACGACACGGCGCGGCGCCTGTTCGTCGCCGGCCAGATGCTTCTCCACGATCACCGCCATCGAGGTGATGCTCACCCCGTCGACCGTGTCCATCGCCGCCAGGAGCGAGATGCGCAGCCGCGGCGAGACGTAGTCGGAGGCCTTGCGCAGGCCGTTATGGTAGATCGCCATCTTCCGCTCGAGCAGCTTGGCCACCTCGACCACGCCCTCCGGATCGCTCCCCTTCAGATCGGCCAGTCCGTCGCGCAATCCGGCCAGTTCCCTCTCCAGACCGGCCAGCACCTCGGTCAGGTATTCCTGGTCGGCCGCGCTGCCCTCGGCCAGCCGGGACACCTCATCCATCCGCCGGTCAGCATACTCGAGATGCAACCGCGTCCTGTATTCCTGGTTCGGCGCCAGCACCAGCTGGACCCGCTCCACGGCGAGCTTCATCCCGTAGAACATCTCGCCCGGCGCCGCGTCGCGGTAGACCTGAGCCGAAGCGAGACCGCCGCCCATGACGATACCCACGGCTAGGACGAAAACGCCGATTGCCCGGGTAGCCAGGACCAGGTTCTCGTAGGGCAGGAAGGCACCAAAAAAGTGGCGCGTATAGGTGCCGAGTGAGGGTCTGGTCCGGAGGTCCGTCGTGTTGCGGACCTGCATCATCAGGATGTCGCGGTTCCGGCTAACCCAATCCTCGTGCGGGGCGCCACCTCGCCTTTCATTCTTGATCGCTTTCAGGATTGTCTCGGGATGTCTCTTGGTCATCTTCGTGTATCGCGCTGGCCAGCGCCTTGGTCGCCCGATGGGCCATGACGCGGACATGGGATGCGCTCTTTCCCAGCACGGCCGCGATCTCACGTGTCGACATCTCGTCGAGATACTTCATCACTATCACCTCGCGATACTCGTCCTTGAGGCCGCGCAGCCTCTCCAGTACCTGGGTGGTGTCGAACTCCGTCTCCACTTCCTTGAGCAGCTTCTCGCTGGCCGCCTGGTGCAGCTCGGTCCAGCGCCCGTCGTCGATGGGCACGTCGCCGCGCTCGCAGGCGGTGGCGCGGTACCAATCCACGACCACCGACCGGGCGATGCTGTAGAGGAGCGCCTGCAGGTGCTGGGCGTCGCGCTTATCCATCAGGTAACGCCAGGCCTTAAGGAAGGTCTCCGAAGTGAGATCCTCAGCCGTCTCCGCCGAAGGTACCTTGAAGTAGATGAACCGGTAGATCGGCCGGACGTAGAGATCGTAGACCTCTCCGAACGCCTCCGGATCCTTCTTGGCCCTTATGCGGAAGAGCAGGAATTTTTCTTTCAAACGACGATTCATCCAATTAGACGTTAAAAAAGAAAACGCGTTACACCCACGTCGTTCTAGGACAGTATAGAACCGGCGAGCCGAAAGGTAAATGGGACAAGGTGCGGATAAATCTTGAGGCTAGTTTAAGGCGGATTCAGGGACGGTCCGGACAACCGATTGGCCTGCCCTACGGCCACCTGACACTGCCCCAAGCCAGCCCCCAGCGAGGCCACCGGAATCCACCCCCTCTTCCCAAAACCTGCCTGATTGTCTACAATAGTGTTGACAAACGACTTATCCCCTTCCGTAACGGTTTATGTCCATAATACGCGTCTCCGTCTCCGAGGCTTCCCGCCTGTTCGGTATCTCCACCCGGACGATCCGCCGCGCCCTGTCCGAGGGCGAACTGACCTACGTGGTGGTACGCGGCCGCTACAAGATAAATTTCGAAAGCCTGGTAAAATGGTCTCAGGCGAGGCCGACCGTCCGCAACAAGCTGGCCCGTGAGGGTATCGGCCAGTTCGTCGGCCAATGGAAGATCAAGAACCGCCTCTACAGCCCCAACCCCAAGGCGCTGGCCCGTGAGACAGACTGAGATGTCACACCGTCTCTCCAACCTGATCCGGATGATCGCGGCGACCACGGCCGTGCTGCTTTGGCCCGCGGCCGTGACGGCCGCCGGTTTCAACACGCCGGACGACAAGTACGTCCGCACCGCCAACTACTACCTGCGCGCCGGCACCGACATCCGTCCGGAGCACCATGAGGACCTGGCCTCCTTCGACCTGCTGGTGCTGCCGGCCGAAGCGCAGGTCTACAACCGGGAACTCTTCCCGGAACTGCGCCGGCTTAACCCCGACATCATCATCCTGGCCTACGTCCCCTCCAAGTCCTACAACTACGGCTGGATCGATCCGCTGCACCGGGAACTCGCTGCGGGGATCGACGACTCATGGTGGCTGACCGATCCGACCGGCCGGCGGGTCTCGGTCTGGCCGAACACCGCGGTGCTGAACGCGGTCGGTCCCTGGAGCTCCTACCTGCCGCAGTACGTCCGGGACGCCATCTGGAACACCGGCCTGTGGGACGGCGTCTTCTACGACGAGTTCTCCCACAACATCTCCTGGGTCAACCGCGGCGAGATCGACCTGCACCGTGACGGCATCAGGGACGATCCGTATCTGGCCGACGTGGCCTGGCAGCGCTCCATGGTCAACCTGCTGCGCCGCACGCGTGAGATGCTCGGCGAGTCGGCGGTGATCGTGACCAACGGCGACTCCACGGCCGAACTGCAGCCCTTCGTGAACGGCCGGATGTTCGAGACCTTCCCCACGCCCTGGGAAGGCCAGGGCCGCTGGCAGGACTCGATGGCCAATTACCTCCGGCTGCACGAGATGGTCGGCCACACCCCGGCCTTCATCATCAACCGCAACACCCGCGATACCGGCCGCAACACCGACTGGCGCGATTACCGCTACGGACTCTGTTCGACGCTCCTGGGCGACGGCTTCTACAGCTATGACTTCGGCGAGTCGGATCACGGACAGCTCTGGCGCTACGACGAGCAGGCGGTGCGGCTGGGTGCCCCCTTCGGCGGCCCGATCACCCTGCTCACCCCCGCCGACCCGGCGGTAGTGGCCGGCGTCTGGCGCCGCGACTTCCAGTACGGCATCGCCCTGGTCAATTCGACCGCCGACCGCCGCACCGTGACCCTGGAGAGCGAATACGAACGGCTGCGCGGCACGCAGGATCCGGCGGTCAACGACGGCAGCCTGGTGACGACCCTGGAACTCGGGCCGGAGGACGGCCTGATCCTGTTGCGGCCGCTCAACCGGATCGTCGGCAGTGTCTTCCCCAACGGCGCCTTCGCCCGCATCTTCGACGAGCGGGGCGGGCGGGTACGCAACGGCTTCTTCGCCTACGAACGGCAGCACCCCGGAGCGGCACCGCTCATCCTGGAGGATCTGGACGACGACGGACGCCTGGAGACGGTGGTGGCCGGCAACGGACGCATTTCCATCTACGAGGACAACGGCTCGCTCAAACGGACCTTCGCCCCCTACGGCGAGGCCTACCGGCTGGAGATCAACTTCGCGGTCGGCGACCTGGAAGGCGACGGATCTCTCGAGATCGTCACCGGTACCGGACCGGGGGCCGGCCCGCACGTGCGCGTCTTCAACCGCGACGGCGTGCTGATCAACCCCGGATTCTTCGCCTATGATCCGCGGTTCCGCGGCGGCGTGGAGGTCGCCCTGGGCGATCTGTACGGCACCGGACGCCAGGCGATCATCGCCGGCGCCGGATACGGCGGCGGGCCGCATGTGCGCATCTTCGACAAGACCGGACGGCTGCTCCATCCCGGATTCTTCGCCTTCGATCCCCTCTTCCGGGGCGGCGTGCGGGTGGCGGCCGGCGACCTCGACGGCGACGGGACGGATGAGATCGCCGCCCTGAGCACCGATGTCTTCCGTTTCTCGGCGACCGCCGGACCTTACGGCACGGCACGCTGAACCTATCATCGACTAAACCGATTCCAGATTATGGCCAAGGACAGAAGTAAGGGTAAAAAGAAGGTCTCCCGACGCGCCGGTGAGCCGGTGCCGCGCCGGGAGCTGGATGAGGTACGGGCCCGCGAAGCGGGTCAGGGCGACCGGCCCAACATCCTCATCAATACGCTCAACGTGTTCACCCGTCCGCTTCAGGGACTGATCGATCCGGTGAAGCGGGTCTGCTATCCCCCGCTCGAGGCCTACTGGGAAAGGAAATACCGGCGCTTCTCCCGACACTCCCGGAAGATGCTCATCCTGGACCTGCTGCTGGTGACGGCCCTGTCGGCGCTGGTGGTGCTCTGGATATTCGCTGAAGCGATCTTCCCCGCCCCGGGGCGGCCGGAGATCGTCAGCCTGACGGCGAGCTGGCCAGAACGGGTGGAGAGCGGAGCGCCGCTCGACCTGACCCTGTCCTGGAAGAACGACTCG
>LJNP01000045.1 GCA_001303185.1 Parcubacteria bacterium SG8_24 | reverse complement strand
GGGACCGACGGATCACTCCCCTGTCTCCGATTCCCCTTCTTCCTGATCATCATCATCCAGCTCATCCAATCCCTCGTCATCGATCTCATCGATGATCTCCTGGGTCTCTTCGGAGGCCTCTTCCAGCGCCGGATTACTGATCTTGCCGCAGACCTTCAGGTCATCACGGTACTGTTTCCAGGCCGCATCCCGCGCCGTGTCGAACTCCTTCCAGACCGTCTTCCGGTCCTTCAGGAAATCGGTATTGCACTGCACCAAAGCCTTGAGCATGTACTTGGCCGAATCCTGGCTAAGGGCTTCCTGATGGCAGGCGCTGCGGACGTCGAAGGCGTCGAGCATTGCCTGGTCATGGGTCACTTGGGCCGCCCTCACGGAGCCGTCACGGGTGCCCATCGCCTCGGCTATGCAGGGAGCGTTGTCCGTGGTGATCCGCCCCAGGCCGTAGGCCCAGGTATTCTTGAAATAACCCCAGAGGGCGTTACCGATCTGCTGAATGCCCTCATAGAACTTGACGTAGGGCGGGGCCGGAATCTTCTCCAACTTCTTGGCGGCCTTGTCCGTCGCCTTCACCGTCTGCTTTTCCTCCTGCCATTCCTCCTTCACCTCCTTCTTCTCCTGCTGGGCCGCCTTCTTGGCTGCCTGTTCGGCGGCGATCTTGGCCTTCATCTCCTCCTTGGTGATGAGCCGGTGGCCCCACAGGGCATTACCGCGCTCCTCCAGCACTTGGTAGTACTTGATGTACTCGGGCGACGGGATCTTCTCCAGACCGGGTGCGGACTCCGGATGGATCGCCGAAGCCAGCTGCGGCACAGCGAAAGCGATGACCAGACTCATGACGAGAAACCTTCTCATAATCTTACGGTTAGATGTTAGGTATCAGTTCTAATTCAATTGGCGGTTACCGATCGCTCAAGGCTGGAGCGACGTAGTACCGAATCGGACCGACCCGATGAGATCCTGAATCTCCTCATAGGAGCCGGTCTCGAACACCTCACGGTCCTGTTCCGCCTTCTTCAGGTAATCATAGTGGTCGGGGAACCGGTCCGACTCGTAGATGTACAGCTCGTGACCCGTGGCGTATTCCTCGACGATGACCGAACCCTCGAAATCGCCGTTGACGGCGCGGGTATGCTGCCAGATCAGGATACAGGCGTCCAGGCTGGGACTGTAGAAAAGGGAGACGAGATTCGCCACATACGGAGCGGAGACCGTATTGATGACCGCTTGCCGCGCCTCTTCCCCCATCGCCTGGCAGTCCCGGACCTGTTCCGGCGTCCCCGGCTCCGTCTCGGCAGCCGGCGTGTCGGCCGGTCGCGCGACCGGCGGCGGCACGGCCGGCGGCGGCACGGCCGGTCCGGTATCCCTGACGCAGCCCGCCCCGATCAGACAGAGGCCGCTCAACAATAGTGGTGCCAGGTATCGCATATGACACGATTATACACGCCGATGCCCGAATCCTCCAAGACCGCCGGATGTCGACGGCAATCGCAGAAAAAAGACCGCCGGAGCGGTCTGAGGATCGATGCCTATTCGGTGGTGGCGGGCCGGCCGCCGCACCACTTACAGACTCCCTCCTGACGGGCGCAGGATTCGCAGCGGTACGACTCCTCGTGCGATCCGCCGCGTTTCAGTTCACGGCCGCAGACGCAGGTATCCATGTGCGAATCGGTCCGGACCCGGTTCACCTTTCGGCATCTGGCACACAAGGTCTCTTTCTCCATCCGTCATCTCCTCGGGAAAGTGCGGATTTACTTGGCCCCTCCGGTTTGCGACCGGAACCAGGGGCGATAGGCCCTCGTCGGCATTCGATAAAGAACAACGGATCAAGCATGGTTCGAAAATACCGCCAAGCCTGATGGCTACTGTTTTTTGGCTCAACCGAGCGATAAATTTGCTTCGAGTACCAGCGCTGTCCTCACAATCCCCTGGTCGCCCGGCACATCTTGGTGTAGAGGTCGCGGAAGATGTTGTCCGGATCGGTTCGGCGCTTGACCTGATCGTAGTTCGCCTTGTTCCATATCTTCCAGAAATCCTCTTCGGTATAGTAATTGCTAGAAATGAGGGTCTTGAGCGCCCCGATCTCCATCAATTCGTCCTCCAGGAGCTTGTGGTAGTTCCTGCCGTCATGACGCTTCATGCCGTAGATCGCCAGATCCAGGAAGAGTTCGTCCTCCGTCTTCTTCATGAATTCCGCATCGATCCATTCGTAGGGCCTGACCTTCCGGTAGGGCACGCACCACAGCGGGAAGAAATCGATCTCCCGGATGTACCAGTCCATGAATTCGCTGGCCTTGGAGAACGGGATGAAGGTGTCCACGGTAACCGGTATCATCCTGGCCGGTATCCACCGGCGGAACCTGGCCACCAGCCGCAGTACGGCGTCGGAATCGATGAACTTCCCGAAGAGCAGCCGGCCCAGGAACGACTTGGGGGTGACGTTGGTCACTCCCTTGTCGTAACGGAAGAAGTAATCCGGGGTTCTGAGGTAATCCTCCTTCCGGGACTTGGTGCTCAGGTAATAGACCCGCATCCAGTCGTAGCGGTGCGTGTAGGGTGCCTCATCGACGAAATCCGCCGTACTCAGCACCAGCTCGGTCGGCGAATGGATGATGCCGTCCATAAAATCGACATCGCGGCTCTGGTAGTGCCTCCAGATTGCTGCCTTGTAGTCCTCCAGGTTGCCGCATCTCTCGTAAGTCACCTTGACGAACGGCTTGGCCGGTATCAGGCGGAACTTCAGCCGGGAGATGATGCCCAGGGTTCCGAAGGTCCCGTGGACCATCTGGAAGATCAGGCTGTTCCCGTTGTCGGGTGTGCAGGTCAGCACCTCGCCTTTGGCCGTGATGATCTCGTACTCCAATCTTGTACGACATCGACTCGATGGAACAGCCGGCGACCGCGCCACCGATGGTGATCGTCTTGAGTTCCGGCACGACGAGCGGGACGAGCCCGTGCCGCATCGTCGCCTCCACCAGGTCGACGAACGTGACCCCGGGCTCGGCGACGCAGATCCGGTTCTCCGGATCTATCTCTAGTATCTCGTCCAGGTCGCTGATATCGAGTTTCTCGTCCAGGTGCCTCTTGTCGCCGGGTTTAGGCACCTCATGGGAGACGGCCCGCTTCTTCAGCGACAATGGTTCGGTGCTGCGGCGTTCCTTCAGCTGCCCGGCGATTCGGGCGACTTTCTGCTCGTGGGTCGGCATGGGTTTCGCGATTAAGATCGTATATCGATGTCGCTGAGGCCGGGCCGGAGGATCCGGAACCCCGCTCTGTCCGGCGTCACTGATACTGGATGAACGACGGCTGTGGCATCAGTCCGAGTATCTCTTCCGGAGTCAGCAGCCGGGAGCCGGGCCGCTTCCGGTCGTTCTTGTAGAACAGCTTGAAGCCCGTAAACTGCACCGGCTCAGCGCTGATGTAGGATTCGTAGGAGGCATACTTCTGCGCCGGCGGACCCCAGCCGTCCATGTCCATGACGATCTGTACCTCCGGCAGCGGCGCGATCTGCGCCGCGTTCGTCACCATCGGTCGCGTATAGCGATGCACGACGAGCACCTTGGGGGGCAGCCGGTTGTCCCGGACCAGCGAGGCCAGGTATTCCGCCGCCTCGTTGACCTCCGAGGCGTCGACCGTGCCCACCCTGGTCCCGGGCGGCGCCCCCGATCCCCTCAGCGCGAACTCCGGATCGATCGCCAGGTGCACCTGCGGCTTCGCGAGATACGGCTCGAGCGAACGGACCTCGCCCATCAGGTCGGCCAACCCGGCCTGTACCTCAAAGATGACGACGGCGTCGATCTTGGCGGCCACCGCCAGGACCTTATCCAGCTGCTCCTCAGGCATCCGCGCCCGGTATTTGCCGTCCCGCCCCGCGCCGGCCTGCGCCACGATGGCGATATAGTCTATCGCCGGCTGCACCGGCGTCGTCGGGTCGGCGGCCTCCCAGGTCCGCACCTCCTCGGCGAGCATCTCGAGCATCACCTCTTCGGGATATTCACCCAGGACGCCCATGCTCGTGGACAGGAAATTGCCGTAATAGGCGACGATGCGCCGGAACGGTAGGATGGCGCCGTACTCGGGATAGGCCGCTCGCGTCACCGGCCAGGGTGGCGGCTCGACATTCTCGGCTCCCGGGGTCGACTGGCCATCCTCGTCGGTCAGGTGCGCCAGCTGCCGAAGTTTCCGGTCATAGGCTTCCCGGTCGAGCTGCGGCCGCGGCGGCGGCGCCTTCAGGCTGCCCTGCCCGTCGATCCAGGCATCCTGGCCGTCCAAGGCGACCGAGTACAGGCCGAACCCGACCAACGACAAGAGCACCGCCGCGCCGGCTACGGCGATCAGGAAAGTCCGGCCCGGGGCCCTTTTGGCCCAGAAGCCGTCATCGTCCCTCGGATAACTTCGGTCAGTCATGATGATGGTAATGATAGGTCTATTTCCCGATAATCGCCAGCCATGACCCGGTACCGCCCCGCTCGCCCGGACGAAAAAACCGCCCCGGAGGGCGGTGAGCGTCAGCGGTCCGCCAATCTCAGGCCCTCGGCCGCTTTCGCCCGGGCCCTGATGCGCTCGACGGCCGATTCGATCTTGCCTATCGGGATATGCCTGATCTGTTCAGGATCGGTCATCTCCCTGACGCCCAATTCGGCCAGGATGTCGTTCACGGATATCTTCATAGGTTCGAATTCGACATAAGGTCCTACCCTATCACCGACCGGCAGCCCGGTCAACTTCCGGACTGAAAGACCGCCCGGCGGCGACGCTGTTCCAAACCCCCGGCCGTGAGGCCGGGGGTTGCCGTTTCGGTGGGCGGACAGACCTGCCTCTATCCCGTTTATGCCGACGACAGCTTCTCGTCACCGACGAGATATTGCTGCGCCGTCTCGTAGTCGATCCTGCCGGACTTGACGAGGCGCTTGAGGTCCTGAGCGAGCGTCGTCATGCCCTCATCCGCGCTTGTCTGCAGCACGTTCCTGATCTGCGCGACCTGGTTCTCCCGGATGAGGTTAGCCACGGCGGAATTGTTGACGAGTATCTCGCGCCCGGCGACACGGCCGCCCCCGATCGCCGGGAGGAGCCGCTGCGAGACCACGGCCCGCAGCGTCAGCGCCAGCTGGACCCTGACCTGATCGCGCTGATCCGGCGGTATGGCGTCGACGATGCGGTCGATGGTCTGGGCGGCACTGTACGTATGGAGGGTAGCGAACACCAGATGGCCGGTCTCGGCGATGGTCAGCGCCGCCGAAATGGTCTCGGGGTCGCGCATCTCCCCGATCATCACGATGTCGGGAGTCTGGCGCAGGATGCGTTTGAGGGCCTCCTGGAAGCTCGTGAAATCCTGTTCGAACTGGCGCTGGCGGACCATGCTTTTCACCGGCGTGAAGATATACTCGATCGGATCCTCGAGCGTGATGATGTGATAGGCGCCTCGCCGGTTGAGGCTGTCGATCATCGAGGCCAGCGTCGTCGACTTTCCCGAACCGGTCGGACCCGTAACGAGCACCAGGCCATGGGGGTACCCGGTCATCTGCTGGACGACCGGCGGCAGATCGAGATCGTCCATGGAGGGGATCTCGCGCGGGATGGCTCGCGCGACCATGCCGACGTTCTCCTTTTCCCAGTGGAGATTGATGCGGAAACGGTGGCCAGTCGGACTCTGGTGCGCGATGTCGAGCTCCCTTTCCTCTTCGAATCGCTTGGTCTGCGACCCGTTGAGCAGGGACATGGCGAGCCGCTTCACGGCTTCGGCCGCCAGCGGTTCGGCCCCTTGGTCGAGAGGCAGGATATGGCCCGCCGCGCGGATCATCGGCGGCATGAGGACATACAGATAGAGGTCGGACGCCTTCCGCTCCGCGGCCTGATCGAGGAGGCGGTTCATCTCCTGGAGGGACGGATCCATGTTTTCGCTGTCGATTTGAGTCATAAACGTTGATGGATTGTTTGATGGCCGTATTATATATGGAAATCGGCGTTGATTCTAGCCGATTCCACATCTGTCCCCGCTCATTACAGACAAAAAACCGCCCCTTGGGGGGCGGACAGAGATGATCTCAACGTAGGATCGGCACTAGGACGAACGTCAGGACCACCAACGCCACTCCAATGAAGAGGTCCTTCCTTCTCCTGGCGTCTTCATACTGCCAAAGGAACCAGATGCCGACCGACTCCGTCGCCAAGAGACCCGCGAACACCAAGCCACTCATTACCACTACCTCCTTGTCCAAAGAACACCCATACCTTACCCCACCCCGCTCCTCCGTCAAGGCGGGATGAAAAAAGCCCCTACCTGCCCGACAGGCGGGTCTCGCAGCTACTCGCGCCCTTCTCATCCCGCTTCCATAGAAAACACCCCCCACTACTCCGCACAAGGCGGAGCATTGGGGGGTGGCTCCCAACCTGGGACAGATGTCGAACCCCTTGGGGAGCTACCTACCCAATCGTCTTTCTGTAACAGATCAAGTCGCTGGTATAGAAAAACCGCCCACACAGTGGGTGGATACGACAAGGCCCCCAGCACGATTGCTTGAGGGCCATGAATAGAAGCGAGTGCTAATCGGACATGCCGTCCTCGATGATCAGTCCTGCGGACTGATCAGGCAGAGCCTTGCCAATCAACATGGGGTCGCTGTCTTCGTAAAGGTCGAAAAACTCTTTCTGATCACGGAGACGTCGAGCCTCATCCTCATTGTGGGCAGCGAAGATAGCCAGGCCGCCACAAGGAACCATACCGCCAGTGGAAGCTTTAAACACGTACAAATTCATTCAAGACCTCGGTAGTTTGTAAGGCAATGCCCTTTAAAGAACGTTAACTTCAACAACACATGAATATAGCACACTTGATCACTTTTGTCAAGGGTTATTCGCCTTATTTTAAGCGAAAAACCGCCCAAGTATTCGATAACTACGGAAAAGCGGTCTCCCAGGTAAACGCTTCTATCGAACCCCATAAACATCACTCAACCAAAGAGAAAACCGCCGCTTTGGGCGACGGTCGTCCCACGTGGCTCCCTATATGGACGGTGTTCAGAACCCAGGATTGGGTCTCCGTCTTTAAGAATCCAGCGCTGACTCTCGAACAGTTCAACGTCGTATGTGGGCCGGCAATATCTGACTAACGCCGCCCGGTTTTCCAAATAATCACGAATAACTAGTGGCTCCTTACAACAAAAAAACCGCCCACAGAGTGAACGGCAGCGCCTCAGGCGCAGAGCACCAGCCAGGTGCCGGGCTCATCCTTCTTCTCGCCGAGGGGGATAGCCAGGGGAAGAACCGCGATGAGCGGCTTGAGCCGCTCTACCCTTTCCCACTCACCCAAGACGGTGAAAACCAGGAGATAAAGAAGGCTCTCGTATATCTTGCCGAAGAGATACTCGCCCCAATTGTCGCCGAAACCGCGCTCAAGGTGTTCACAATCCTTGTTCCAGCTGCGATAGCAGGCCTGCCTAAGGAGTGTCTCGAGACTGTGGTCGGATCCGCATAGCACCCTGTACAGCTCTTGCAACACCCCCTCCTCTAGCATCCCATGGAGAAGCTCGACCGCTCCTGCGCGGGCATCATCGCCGAAGAAGCTCCTCTTGAGCATGCAAGTGAGCGCACGTTGCCCGATGGTCGCCACGACGTGGCGCCTGATGTTTTTCAGCAGATGCTCCTCGAACACCTCCCGACTCATCCAGGCCGGCTTTGGGAGAGGGTCGGTCTTGGAGATAAGGGTGACCTTTCTCACCTCCTGACCGGTCGCTGAATGGATAGCGTTCGCCACCCAACTTCTGACGTCACTCTTGTCGAGCTTAGACTTGGATTGCAGGAGGTATAACCCCATCTCAGCTATGCGGAAGAACTCTTCCATGAATCCCATCACCTCCGGCACCATCGCCAGATCCTTGGCGTTCTCTTCGAGGAACTTCTGCAACCTCTCACGGTCCACGCTACCCATGGTGCACCTCGCTTGTTGGAAGGAGCGTGTGTCGGACGAGTAACCGTATACCTGCCCCGCCGCACCGTCAAGGCGGGATGAAAAAACCGCCCTGTGGAGCGGGGCTGAAAGCCTGAATCTTGGGCAGCAGGCGGTCAACACCGACGTCGAAAGACGATTACTAACGCGTTAACCCTGGCAGTCATGTATTCGAATCTTCCCCCAGCAAAGCAAAAACACGCTCCTACGCGGAACGTGCTTTCGATGGCTCCGAGGGTGGGATTCCCCTCGCTCCGACTCGGGCCCGGGCGCTCCGCACGCGCTGCTCGCCAGCTCGCAGCTACTCGCACCCTTCTCATCCCGCTTCCATAGAAAACACCCCCCACTACTCCGCACAAGGCGGAGCATTGGGGGGTGGCTCCGAGGGTGGGATTCGAACCCACGACCAAAGGATTAACAGTCCTCTGCTCTACCACTGAGCTACCTCGGAACGGAGGGCTGAGTCAGTGTAGCATATTTTTCGGGTCGCGCAAGACCCTCGGATAAGGAAAAGGCGGACCCGTCTGAAGAGGACGTGTCCGCCGGAGGGGCGGCCGCGGCGGCAGTCATCAGGAGCCTCCCGCCGGTACCGACATCAGCGCCACCATGATCACGGTGAGGTTGTACATGGCGTGCACGGCGACGCAGGAGAGGTAGGACGAGAGCTGTGACCGCGCGTTCTTCAGATAGAGATGACCGAGCATCAGTCCGGCGAATCCCTGGATGAAGACGTTGAGCGGGTGGCCGTGAGCCAGGCCGAAGGCGATGCCGCAAACCACGATGAGCACGGCTCGCGTGAGCTGGGGCTTGCGGACCAGCTGGACGATGGTCAGCGGCAACAGCCGGAAGATGGCCTCTTCGATCACCGGCGCGAAGACCAGGACCATGAAGAGGGTGAGTCCGGGCGAGGCCATGACCACGTCGGCCACCTCAGGGAAGTACTTGAGGAGCGACACGCTCACGGACAGGTGCGGGATCTTGCTGCTCAGGACCGATGACAGGGACAGCGCATGGAGCAGCGAGAGGACGACCGTCACCCAGAACCAGCTCAAGCCGTAAGTAGCGAGCGCATTCCAAATCAGGCGCCCGGTCGAGTGTTTCCCCTGCTTGTCCAAGGCAAACCTCCTGTGATTTCCACGGTTATAATCTCAAAGACCGCCACCTTCCTAGGTTAGCGGTCGTTCGAGCTAAAGTCAACTTGCCCCGACCCGTCAATAATCCCTCAATTTGGTCACCGCCGGGTGCTCCTTGATCTTCTCCAGCGCCTTGGCCTCGATCTGCCGGATACGTTCCCGCGTCACGTCGAATTCCTGACCCACCTCTTCGAGGGTATGGCTGACGCCATCGATCAGGCCGAAGCGCATCTCCAGGATCTTCTGTTCCCGGGGCGACAGGTCCTTAATGACGTGCCGCACGTAATCGCGCAGCAGCTGCAGCGCCGCCGACCGGTCCGGGGCGACGTTCTTCACGTCCTCGACGAAATCGACCAGGGTCGAATCCTCATCGTCCTCGCCCACCGAGGTCTCCAATGAGACCGTGTCCTGGGATATCTGGATGATGTGCCGGACCTTGTTGACGTCCTCGTCCATCTCGGCGGCGATCTCCTCGGGCAGCGGCTCGCGTCCCAAGTCCTGGATGAGGCGGCGCTCCACCTGCTGGAAACGGTTGATCGTCTCGACCATGTGCACCGGGATGCGGATGGTCCGGGACTGGTCGGCCAGGGCCCGGGTGATCGCTTGACGGATCCACCAGGTGGCGTAAGTGGAGAACTTGTAGCCCTTGCGGTACTCGAACTTCTTGACCGCCCGGAACAGGCCGATATTGCCCTCCTGGATCAGATCGAGCAGCGACAGCGACTTGCCGACGAACTTCTTGGCGATCGAGACCACCAGACGGAGGTTGGCCTCGATCAGCCGCCGTTCGGCCTCCTTGTCGTTCCGTTCCTTACGCTTGGCCAGGGCCACCTCTTCCTCGGCCGTGAGCAGCGGGATCTTACCGATCTCCCGCAGGTACATCTGGATCGAGTCGGCCGAGATGTCGGTGAGATCGAAGCGTTTCTTCTCCTTGCTCAGCCGGATATCCTGAAGCAGGCCTTCCCGCTCCTGCTGCCGGCCGAGTATCCCCTCCTTCATCTCGACGATATTGATGCCGATCGAATCTAGTTGGGCCAGGAAATCCTCGAAGAGATCGGTGTACTCCTCGAGGTCAGCGAAGGTCCGTAGGACCTCCCGTTCCGTCAGGAAGCCGCGCATGCGGCCCCGGGCTGCCAGTTGGTTGACCGCCTCCTCCGTGGGAGGTGCCGCTTTCTCGCGGCGGGCCGGTTTCCTGACGGCCTTCTTCGCCGGCTTCTTGGCCGGTTTCTTGGCGGTTTTCTTCACCGGCTTCTTGGCGACCTTCTTGGCCGGTTTCTTGGCGGTTTTCGGTTTTCTTCACCGGCTTCTTGGCGACCTTCTTGGCCGGTTTCTTGGCGGTTTTCTTGGCGACGGCTTTCTTGGGCATAGATGGAGACATGAGGGTTCCGGACGTCTTGCGGCGACCGGTCACCATACGACACAAGTCAGCAGCTACAACATCAACTCGTTGATCTGCTGCTGGATAGAGGTGATCTGGACCATATCGCCGGCCTTTTCGGCCTCGGACATGGCCAGCATCAGTTCATGCTTGCGGCGACCTATGTAGAGCTCTTTGATTTCTCCGATCAACCGCATCAACATCTCGCGGCGGTCCTCCTGGGTCAGGGCGCCGAACTCCTTCTCAGCGCCGATCTCCAGGACACCGACCTGCCGGGCGATATCTCGATTGCCGCCCTGCTCCAGGGCGAGACGGAATGCGGATGTGCCGTCGCCGTGTCGTCTTTCATTATAGAAGACGATGAAATCGGTGTAAAGCTGGCGCAGTTCCTCGTGCAGATAGGCGGGTTTGACCCGAGCCAGGACCGACTCGGCATATTCGGGCCAACAGAGGGTCAGACCCAACAGGTGCTCGGACACCATATGGTGTCGGCTGCGACGCTTCACCGGTCCTTCCGCCGGCCGGTCCGGGGCCGTCCTGGCCGTCGGGCGGGACGGGGCGGCCCGGCGCCGCAGTTCCTCGACCCGCTCGTGCAGCAGGCCTTCGGGCGTCGCCAATAATCCGGCCAATTCCCGGATCCAATGCGACCGCTCCACCGGATCGGGCATCCTGGAGGTCTCGGCCAGCAGGTCGGTCGCCGCCTTCTTCTTCTGTTCGGGATCGGATAGGTCGAGGCGCGCCCTGGTGCGGCCGATCAGCCACTCCATGTAGGGTCGGGCCTCCTCGATCGCCGCCTTCCATAAGGACGGGTCGCGGCGGATGCAGTCATCGGGGTCCTTGCCGGCATCCGGGGGCAGTTCCAACACCCTGACGCTGAATCCGGCGCCCAGAGCCAGCCCGATGCCGCGGCGGGCCGCGTTCTCACCGGCCGCATCGTCGTCGAACGAGAAGACCAGGCGCTCGGCCAGACGACGGAGCAATCCCAGCTGATCGACGGTCAGGGCCGTACCCGAACTGGCTACGACGTTCCGGACACCGGCCTGATGGGACGAGATAACGTCGGTGTTACCCTCGACAATGACCGCCGTGCCCTGCCGGCGTATCTCCTGCTTGGCCCGGTCCAGACCGTAAAGGATACGGCCCTTGTTATAGACCAGGGTCTGCTGGGTATTGACGTATTTGGCCAAGTCAGGCTCCTGACCGTCGGGACCGGGCAGGATACGACCGGTGAAACCGACGACGGAACCGTGGCCGTCGCGTATCGGGAACATCAACCGGCCCCGGAAACGGTCGAAATAGCCGGTGCCCCGCTCCTTCTGCTGGGACAGGCCGGCCTTATAGATCTCCTGGTCGCTGAAGCCCTTCTTGCGCAGGAAGGTCGAGGTGGCGTCCCAGCTGTCCGGCGCGAAACCCAGCGAGAACTCGTCAGCCGTCTCCTCAGTCAGGCCGCGGCGCTTCAGGTATCCCCGGGCCGCCTCGGCCTGGGGTGAACGGACCAGCACCTCGCGGAAGAACCTGGCCGCCCAGGTGTTGGCGTCGATCAGCCGCCGGCGTTCGGAACTGGCGCCGGCATCCTGTCGGCTCAATTTGACGCCGGCCCTGTCGGCGAGCAGCCGCAACGCGTCAGGGAACTCCAGGCCCTCCATCCTCATGACGAAACCGAAGATGTCACCGCCTTCGCCGCAGCCGAAACAGTGCCAGATCTGCCGGTCCGGCGAGACGAAAAAGGACGGCGTCTTCTCGTGGTGAAACGGACAATTGGCCCGCAGGCTGGCCCCGGCCTTCTTGAGCTGCAGATATTCCGAAACGACCTCGACGATGTCCAGCTTGGACTTGATCTCATCTGTCGGACTGCCTGAAGTCATATCTCCTTGATGAGTCCCACGATCTCTTCGACGGTCAGCCGGGAGGGCTTGACGTCCGGCGCCAGCAAGCCGCCGCAGATCAGCATCAGTCCCGAATGATGGAAATACCACCCGGCTTCCGGTTCGCGTTCCTTCAGCTTGTCGCGAAGGGCTATCAGGTCGATGCCACTACCGGTCCGGGCCTTGACGTTATGGTAGGTACCGGCCGCGTTGGCGTAGACGACGAGGTCGAAGCCCCGAGAATAGGCATAGGAATCGACCTCCCGGGCGTCGGTCACCAATCCCACACCCCGACCGTACGACGAATCGAACTCGATCCGCTTCTTCCAGTCTTCCTCCAGCTCGACCAGACTGCGCTGGGCCGCGAACAGGGCGTCCAATATCTCGAAACCCAATTCGGTCACGGCCAGTGAATCGTTCTCCCGAATCTCGTAATAGGACTTGAGGATGACCGGCACGGAGAATTCGCGGTGCGGCATGGTGTTGAGCTGTCCCGTATCTTCCTTCAGCACCCAATCGACCAGCCGCCTCAGGGCCGGCCGATCGCCGTCCGGCAATCCGACCTCCTGCTCCAAGAAGGCCAGGACCAGCGAGGCGGCACAGGAACCCTGATCACCCTTATGCTCGTCGAACCGGCCACGACCGACGCCGACATGAATCGTGTCCTCATCCGTCTGATCGACCTTCTCGTTGGTGCTGATGAAACCGATCGACGCGTCACGGGACCCGGGCAAATAACGCCTGAGCAGCCAGATGCCGCAGACGTCGTCCAGATGAGGCCGAAGGTGGGTCAGGATGGTCATCGTCCTTTTTTCCCTTGAATTACACAAAACTGGGGTTACCTTTCCCCCGCGCTCAGCTTAACGTATTTAGGGCGAGATGGGAAGGGTCGGGACCGCGGCCATCCCCCACAGAAAAGAGCCGCCAGGAAGCGGCTCGATGGAGCGGATCAGGTATCGATCTTCCTGATGTTGGAACGGATGCCGCGGTAGGTGTTCATGTAGACCATGATCGTGGCCCCGCGGCCGTTCAGGAAGGTCAGGTCGTCATGATACCTCTCGTCGCATTCGACGACGATGGCCCGATCGTTCTCGTGCGGCGTCTCGACGACCGTACCTGGCCGCCAGACGAGGTCCGCGCACCTTACCTCCACCCGGGTACCGACAGCGAATTCTTCCCAGCCCGTCTCCAGGGCATCGGCCCCCGGATCGTCCCAGCGTTCCCGGCCGCCGGTCGCCGCGGCCAGAAGATCGGTCCTGAAAGGCTTGTCACTCTTCATCTGTGAACCTCCAATATGAGGAACTGCTGAAGCCGAACCGCCTCAGCCACGATAACATAAGACGACAGAGATTAGTAGCCCCAATCCTTGTAATTTACGGGTTTTGCGATACAATGAGGCGGCAGTGGGAGGGATCGCATAGTGGTCGAGTGCGCTCGCTTGGAAAGCGAGTATACCGAGAGGTATCGAGGGTTCGAATCCCTCTCCCTCCGCCATCACAAAAATCCGGCAAAACGCCGGATTTTGTGTCTAATGTCCCAGCCAGCGGGCTTTCAATCCAGAAAAGGTCCCGTCCTCAAGACTCCCCCTGATCTCCCTCATGAGCGTCATCATGTAGTGGAGATTATGGATGGAAGTGAGCGTGTAGCCTAGGAGTTCTCCGGTCTTCATCAGGTGACGCAGGTAGGACCGGGAGAACCGGGCGCAGGTCGAGCAGGTGCAGGCCGGATCGATCGGGCCCGGTTCCCGGCTGGTCGAGGCGTTGAGATGCATCCGCCACTTGTTGGTCCGGCACCCGCCGGACTCCGGACGCAGGAAGACGATGCCCATGCGGGCCAACCGGGTCGGCGAGATGCAGTCGAACAGGTCCACGCCCCGCTCTACAGCACCGAAGATGTCATCGACCCCGCCGATGCCGAGCAGATGACGCGGCTTGTCCTCGGGCAGGATGGCGTTGGTCCACTCCAGGATACGCCACATGTCGTCCTTGGATTTGCCGAGGCTCCCGCCGATGGCATAGGAATCGAAATCGCGGGCGGCGTTCCAGGCCGCGGCCTCCCGGCGCAGGTCCTCGTAGTAGCCGCCCTGGACGATCCCGGCCAGGGCCTGATCGGTCCGGTGGGCCTGGAACGATCGCTCGGCCCAACGGTGGGACCGGGCCAGCGACTCCTTAGTGTACTCATAGGTGGCCAGCGGCGAGGTACACTCATCGAGCACCAGGATGATGTCCGCGCCCAGTTTCTCCTGGATGTCGATCGATCTCTCCGGCGTCAGCTTGTGCCGGCTGGCGTCGATGTGGGACCGGAAGACGATGCCATCGTCGTCGATCCGGGCCAGCTTCTGCCTGTCCGGCGGCCGACGCGGTTCCATCTTGCCCTCGTCCGGGAACATCTTGACCATCTTGCCGACGCCGTGCTCCATGGCGAACCCCAGGCTGAAAGCCTGAAAGCCGCCGCTGTCCGTGACCATCGGACCGTCCCAGCCCATGAAGCGGTGCAGGCCGCCCTGCCCGCCGACCAGTTCGGCGCCCGGCCGCAGCATCAGGTGATAGGTGTTGGCCAGGGTCACCTGCACGCCCATCTCCTTGAGCGCCGCCGGATCGACGCCTTTGACCGAAGCCCGCGTCCCGACGACGATGAAGGCCGGCGTATCGATCTTCCCGTGAGGCAGCTCAAGCA
>LJNP01000052.1 GCA_001303185.1 Parcubacteria bacterium SG8_24 | reverse complement strand
CATCCTGGTGGCCGAGGAACCGGTCGAGGCGCTGGCTACCATCGTCTATCGTGACGAGGCCCAGCGAATCGGCCGGAAGATCGTGGAGACGCTCAAGGCGACCCTGCCGCGGCAGCAGTTCGTCCTCAAGATCCAGGCCGCCATAGGCGGCAAGGTGGTGGCGGCCGAGCGGCTGTCCGCCTACCGCAAGGACGTGACCTCCAAACTCTACGGTGGCGACGTCACCAGGAAGATGAAGTTGCTCGAGAAACAGAAGAAGGGTAAGAAGAAGATGGGCCGGGGCGGTAAGGTGGATATCCCGCCGGAGGCGTTCCTGGCCGTATTGAAGAAATAAGCCAATGCAGATTATGCCGCGACGTTTCAGGATAAGGAAGCGCCAGATGAGGAAGCTCGTGTGGATCGCCATATCCACCCTGGCCGTCTTCGCCATGGTGCTGTTCACCATCGCCCCATCGCTCAGCGCCTGAGGCTCTCTGGCGGTCCCGACACCTGCAGTCAAGTCCGGTGGACCGTGTCTTTACGTCACGCATGGACAAAAAGTGGAAAATCACCGATCCGCCGCCCCAGGAGGTCCTGGGGCGGTTTCCTGAACTTCACCCGATGACCGTCCGGCTGCTCTGGAACCGCGGTATCTGTACGCAGCAGGATATCGATGAGTTCCTTTATCCCGATTACGGTAAGGATATCCATGACCCCTTCCTGTTCAATGAGATGGAGGCGGCCTGTCGGCGCGTCTGGGAGGCCCTCCGTCGCCGGGAGAGGATCATGATCCACGGGGACTATGACGCCGACGGCGTCACCGGGGCGGCCCTGCTGTCGTCAGTATTCCGTGATGTCGCCCGACTCCTGGGAGGGGATCCCGACCTGATAGGGACCTATCTGCCGCATCGCGAGAAAGAGGGTTATGGGTTGCGCCGGGAATCGGTCGAGTCTTTCGTCGGGCAGGGAATCAGGCTGCTGGTCACCGTGGACTGCGGTATCAGCTGCGCTGAGGAGATCGCTCTGGGCAAGGAGAACGGCCTCGACACCATCGTAGTGGACCATCATCAGGTGCCGGAACAGGTCCCCGATTGTCTGATCATCCATCCGTTGGTCCCCGGCGAAAGCTATCCTTTCAAGCATCTGGCAGCCGCCGGCGTGGCCTTCAAGTTCGCTTCCGGATTCCTCCGGTTCGCCACAGAGCGGGGCGCTGATATCGGGAAGGGGGCCGAAAAATGGTTGCTTGACCTGGTGGCGATAGCCACCGTCACGGATTTCATGCCGCTGCTCGGCGAGAACCGTACGTTGGAGAAATACGGCCTGATCGTCCTCAACAAGACCCGGCGTCACGGCTTGCGGGAGATCGTCCGGGCCGCCGGCCTGGAGTTGGGTCGCCTGGACACCACCTCCGTCGGTTTCTATATCGGTCCGCGCATCAATGCCGCCTCCCGGATGGATCATGCTGATCTGGCCCTGCACACGCTCATGGCCGAGACCGCCGAAGAGGCCGCCGCGCTGGCCGAGAGGCTGGACCGTTGTAACGTCGAGAGGCAGCGGTACACCGAGACGATACTGAACGAGGCTCGGGTCCTGGCCGAAGGGCTGGGACGACGCAAGGTCTATGTCATCGTCGGTGACGGCTGGTCGGCCGGGGTGGCCGGATTGGTGGCCGGGAAGCTGGTGACCGAGTTGGGCGCTCCCGTGTTCATCCTGGGACGGGACGGTGACCGGATGGTCGGTTCGGGTCGGAGTATCCCGCAATTCGATATCATGGCCGCCCTGGAAAGGGCCAAAGATAACCTGGTGCGCTTCGGCGGGCACCCGCAGGCCTGCGGTCTCACCATCGACGGGGCCGACGACCTGGCCGCCTTCATCTCCGCGGTGGAGAGATTCGCCGACGAGGTGTTGGATGACCGGGATCTGGTGCCGACACTTGAGGTCGATGGCCGGCTCCGGGCCGGTGAGGTAACATGGGAACTGATCGAGGAGTTGGAGCGTTTCGCCCCGTACGGCGAAGGTAATCCCCGGCCACGATTCCTTATGGAAGGTCTGACGGTCGGCGGCCTCCGTCAGGTGGGACGTAACGGTTCCCACTTGAAGCTTACGGTGCGGGGAGACTCATCGCGGGAACTCAATATGATAGCTTTCGGTCTGGCGGGACAGAGCGAACGGCTCGTGCCCGGTACGGTCATCGACGCGATAGTGGAACCGGGGGTCAACACCTGGAACGGCACCAAGAGCATCCAGCTCAAGGTCATCGACCTGCGGCCGTCGGTTACCGCTCGGGCCGCCGGACTCAAGGAGTTACAGAAGGCATCAGAAGCATGAAACGTCTCATCATATACACCGATGGGGGAGCCCGCGGCAATCCGGGTCCGGCCGGGCTGGGGGTTCAGGTGACCGACACCGACGGCCACGTCCTGTTGGAGCATTCCCGCTATCTCGGCGAGACGACCAATAACCAGGCCGAATACTGGGCGGTCATCGACGCTCTGGACCGGGCCAAGGAATTGGGCGGCGAGGAGCTGGAGCTCAGATTGGATTCCGAACTGGTGGTACGGCAACTTAACCGTCAATATCGGGTCAAGGATCCCGATCTGGCCCAGTTGTTCCTGAAGGTCTGGAACCGGCTGGTGGACTTCCGGAGAGTCGTTTTCGTCCATATCCGTCGTGAGAAGAACCGGGAAGCTGACCGGTTAGTCAACGAAGCCATCGACCGGCATAAATGAGGCCGGCCAGCGTCGTACCCCACCCGATCGTTTCGTGATATACTGGTGGGTAGCTATGACGCTTGAAATCAGGCTCATCAGAGCGCGTCATCTGGCCGCGATTTTTGCTGTTGCGGCCTGTTTGGCGTTTCCGGCGGCGCTGGCCCAGGCCGGTGCCGACGACAACGTCTCCGGCTGGGCCTGGTCCTACTCGATAGGCTGGATCTCGCTCAATTGCACCAACGACGCCACCTGTGGGACATCCGATTACGGGGTCACCTTCACCGACGATCCGTCCGGTGTGGCCAAGCTCAGCGGTTGGGCCTGGTCCAACAATGCGGGATGGATCTGTTTCGGCGAGACTTGTGCCGGCAGCACCCCGGAAGGGGGTGCTTCTTATGCCCATTACGATCCTGAGGAGGGCGGGAAGACCGATCAGATCTTCGGCTGGGCCCAGGTGATCAGTATGGGTGATTCGGGCTGGATATCGCTGAACTGTGAGAATCTGGACAACTGCGCCACTTCCAACTATTTCCTGGTACTCAACACCGCCACCGGCGATTTCACCAAGGGGTCATTCAACGACCATTACGCCTGGAGCGTCAACGATGAGGGTGGGGGATTGGGCTGGATCAACTTCAGTCGGGTCAATACGACCTGGACACCGGCCAGCCTGGGCCTGGTGGTCCGTCCCGGGGGAATCTATGAGCCGCAGGACCTGACCTTACCCGGGACCCACCTCTCGACCTTCTTCATCAGGTTTCTGAATTTTTCTGCCCCGGTCGGTTATGCCGTGCGCTGTGACGTCAGGCTGCCCGACAATACGGTCAAGATACTGTCCAAGAACATGGTCGCCACCGTCCGTAACGATACGGCCTTTCTGGACTACACCGTGACTGGCGCCGATCCGATAGATAACGACCGGCAATGGATCATCACCGGCTGCTGGATCGTGGCGGCCCCCGGGCCGGACCCCTGTGCCGGCGATGCCGACTGTCTGCCGGACGGACTCTGTGACCTGACGGCGGGCCAGTGCCGTATGGTGATTGACGGACGCACCTTCAGGCGACCCATCTTCACCCATACCAACGACTGGACCGGACTCGAGGCCGACGAGGATCAGTACAGTGCCCTCAAGTGCTACTCCGGGTTTCCTGGACAGTATCTGGGTAACGCCAAGCAGTGCGATTTCACTGGTGACGCCTCTTTCTCCCTGGTGATGCGGCGCGGCATTCCGGTAGAGGGCTACTGTCATGACGGGGCGGACAATGACGGTAACGGTTTCACCGACTGCGACGACCGGTATTGCCAGGGCGTGTCATATCTCTGCCGCCAGCATCCGCCGACCAGGTGCATCTGGGGCCGGGCCGGCGACGGTATCGGTGATTGTACGGAGGCGGCTTATCAGTTCGGTGACCTGTGCTGTTCGCGGCAGCCGATCGATCAGGCCACGCCGAACCTGTTTCATATCGTTAATGGACTGGAGTGCGAATACGGAGAGCCTAACGACGGTTATTTCGATTGCGACTGTACCTCGTCGGCGCGTTTCGACGCTTCGCCGACTGATGACTGCTTCGCCCCGGGTTATGCCGCGGGGGACCTCTGTTGTTCGACGGATAGCGAGGTCGTGAAACTGTAGCTTACCCGACCGATGGACGGTTTCTTGCACAACAGGAAGGTCATGGCGTCATGGGGTCTGCTTATGGCGGCCGGTTTCGGTCTGACGCTTTTCCTGTGCCGTATTCCGCCCGGTCGGGCCCTGGTGGCGCCGAGCCCCTGTCCCGGGAACGTCTGTGTCGGTAATTTCGTGGTCGGCGGCCAGAACGTCCAATATGCCTATACTCAGCATATCCGTCCCGACGGCAGACTCAAGATCCGGCTGAACGGAGGTGTCTACAACACCTCAAATCTCGTCTCTTTCATCCTGCATGACCTGCCGGCCTTCGTCAGTTGGGACAAGTACGCCAATCCCAACAACGGCGCGGTCTATCTGCCGGAGGAGGATATCAGTCCCGGCCTGACGGCCTATGAGCGCCGTGATGTCGACGGCTGTGCCTCGTGTATCGTCGATCAGGTCATGATGGTCGACTTTTCCGGCCTGGCCGAAGGGGCCTACTCTTTCAGCCTGACGGTGATCCAGAACGGCGATTCGGGCGGGCAGAGCGGCCTGCCCTTCTATGTCGATACGGCCGCTCCCAGCAACGGTGACGAGTCGGAGACCTGGGCGGCCTTGGCCGGCATGGACCTGCCTTGCGCGGATTCCTTCGATAACGATCTCGATTACGGCACCGATTGCGCTGACGGGCAGTGTGACGGCTCGGTCGGTCGGGTGGCCGACGGGGCGCTCTGTGAGGTGCCGGAACAGACCTGTCATGACGAGTTCGACAATGACGCCGACGGAGATACGGACTGTCTGGACGCCGATTGCGACGGACGGGTGGGCGGCACCGCGCCGGCCTACGTACCCGACGTGTACTGTCAGTTCGGCAATGAGTGGGGTCCGGTGTCCTGTACCGATAATTTCGACAATGACGGCGACTCCGATGCGGTCAATCCGGCCCGATTCGACTGTCAGGACAACCTGTCCAACCCACCCGGCAATCCGGCACTGACCTGCTGGAAGCAGCCGGCCTACGGTTGTCCGGCCACCGAAGACTGCGTGACTGCCGCCGATGATGACGTCGACCGTAATTTCAGCGACGATTATGACGCGGTCACCACGACCGGCGTCAACTGCACCGATTATGATTGTGCCGGGCGCCCCGAATGCCCGTCGCACGAGAACCGGACGGCAGCCGGTGATGACGCCGATGAGCAGTGCTTCGACACGTACGATAATGATCTCGACGGCGACGTGGATTGCGCCGACCCGGACTGCCTGGGTGTGGTCAATCCGTTGAATCCCAACCAGATGTGCTACGAGAAGGAATTCGATCTCGGGGAACGTTATCAGTTCTGCGACAATTCCTTCGATGACGACGGCGACGATCCGGTGGACTGTGATGACAGCGACTGTTCCCAGAAGTTTTTGAGGTGCGGACCGTGCCCCTCCATCGAGCATTATAAGTACCACTCCTGTTCGGACGGTGACGACAACGACACTGACGCCGCGACCGACTGTAGTGATGTCGACTGCATCGGCCGTCTGGGAGAGATCGTCGTCGGCGCCGCCCGATGCGCCGTCACCGAGAGCAGCGACGCTGCCTGTGGCGACATCATCTGTTCCGACGTCATGTGCGGGGACGGGTTCGACAATGACCTGGACGGATCGATCGACTGCCAGGATCCGAACTGCGCGACCTTCTCGCACGGCCGCGGCGGTCATGTCTGTGAACCGGCGGGCGAAAGCAGCTGTGGTGACGGCGGTGACAATGACGGTGACGGGTCCATCGACTGCCTGGACGACGACTGTTTCGGGGTGGGCGGATGCGCCCCCAAGAACTGGTTGAACGCGTCCTGTATCACCGTGCCCCGTTATTCTCCGGCGACCCCTTTCACCAGCAACGATCCCACAGTGATGGCGACCGTCAGCGAGGCAGCTCACGTCTCCGGGACCGATACCATAGACCTGAGCGGGTCGGCCAATTATTCCTCGTTCACGGTGGTGGTCGGCGATGCCATGGATCCGGCCGGCGCCTATCCTTACGCCTCGAATCTCTGCAGCCTGACCGACGTTTCCGGTTCCGAGGCGGCTAAACTGGGTCTGACCGTCGTCGCCGGCAAGGCGGTACAGGTCTATAACCTGCCGGCCGCGGGACCGCTCCTCGGCAACTTCACCGTACGGCTGTCTTGTCCGACCCCGGCGGTGCCGGCCGCCGAGATCACCTATCCGATCAGCATATCAGTACTCAAGCTACCCGGCGACATCCCGGAATACGGCGATGCCACTTTCCGCCATACCCTGTTCGAGGCGACCCCCCCGGACGTACTGACGGTCGAGGCGGAGGGCGAGGTCGCCGGCACCGTGGAGCTGCCCTACCTGGATGGACGGCGGTTTCGGGCCATCCCCAACGATCCGGGCGCCGCGCCGTTCTCGAGCGGCATCTGCTACTGCAGGGTGAGCGTCGACGGCACGCCCTACATGTCGGCCGGAGGGGACTGTCTGACTTCACCTGTCGAGTTCGACCGTGACGGCAACGTGATCGTCGAGGCTTTTGCCGAAGACGGAGCCAACAACATCGGCCCCTTGTCGGCTCCGGTGATCTATAGCGTCAACGTCACCCCTACCATCAATCCGGCGGATCCGCAGCTCAACCGCCTGAGGCTCACCGCACCGGTTACGCCATTCCTGCGCAGCGGTGAGATGGACATCAGCCTGAGGGCCGAGTTCCGGACCGGATTCGGTGACGATTTCTACGGTCTCGGTTCGTCCTGTGACGTCTTCGTCTACGGATCGGACGGGGCGATCGTCAACGGTCCGGTGGGCCCGACCGACAGCTTCGCCGGCTTCCCGACGCCGGACGGCGTCATCGCCTGCAACGGCGGCATCACTCTTCCCGGAGGGGTGCCGGACGGCGAGTACTTCGTCGCCATCCGGGTGACCGACAGCGATCTGGACAGTGCCTTCTCCAACCGCGTCCCGTTGTACGTCTGCAAGACCGTACCGACGGCCAACACGGAACCCCTCGAGGTCTGCGGCTGGGCTGATTTCGACGGCGATGACGCCACGGAAGGCCTGTACACCGATCTCTATTCGACCGTCGATCGGCCCTGCGACAACTGCGTGGGTCTGGCCAACGCCAATCAGAGGGATGCTAACGCCAACGGGGTGGGGGACGTCTGCGAACCGGACAATGAGGAATACGGACGCTGCGAGATAGATCGGGATATCGTTTGCAAATGGGACGCCAACGACGCCGTGAACTGCCCGGGCGATTACTGCTGTCCCCAGCCGTCGAATACGCTGGTCGAGGTGCCGCCCGGTTCCGAGAACTACGAGCATATCTACGACCAGCGGTGCATCGATTCCTGGGGACTGTGTACCATCGATGGCAGCGTCTGTTTCGATGACGACGAATGCGAAGAGACGGTGGGTACCTGCGCCGTCACGGCGACGGAATGCGAACGCGATCTTGACTGCAGCGGCGACCCGGGGGACATCTGCGTCGGTGCCGACATCTGTGAGAACATGCTCTTCCCGTGGCTGCAGACGGTCCACGGTAACATCTTCTCCCTGAAGAACGTTTTCGCGCTGGATGAGCCGCCGGAGAACGAGTTCAATGCCACCTACTGCATCACCGCCAAGGATCTCATCTACAACTTCCGCAGCGAACTGTGCGCGACCGAGCCCCAGGCGACGACGGTCATCACCCGGCCGACGCCGGCCAACGCCTACGCCACGGTCCTGGGACGGATCGACGTCGAGGGGATCGTCGCCGGGGA
>LJNP01000008.1 GCA_001303185.1 Parcubacteria bacterium SG8_24 | reverse complement strand
CAAGGACCGGCTCATCGAGGCATTGCGAGCGGGCGCTTAAGGCGCCTGCTTTTTTCAGCTTCACGGACGGCCCGGTATTGACGCTCCTGAGCGGCTGCGATATTTTCAGCTCACCTAGCTCATTGGACAGATCTTAAGGAGGCGAAGATGGGATGGCCCAAGAATCTCGTCCTGGTCCGTCATGCCGAATCCGTCGGTAACGTCCTTTCGGGCGACAGGCGGGCCAATTACGCCGTGGCGACGCACGCCTATCCCCTGACGGAACGCGGCCGAAGGCAGGCCGAGATCACCGGCAAGTACCTGCGCGACGAGTACGGAGAATTCGACACATACTACACCTCCTATTACCGCCGCGCCCAGGAGACGATGAGCCTGATGTATCCGGAAGCCCGGGTCTTCGAGGACCCGCGGCTGGCCGAAGCCCAGCGCGGCATCTGGCACGCCATGACCCGCGAGGAGATGAGAGAGTGTTGTCCTTGGGAGTTCGACCGCAAGGACCGGGAGGGCCTGTATCATTACCGGGCTCCCGGGGGCGAGAACTGGCCCGATGTGGAGATGCGTATCCACAGTTTCCTCTCGACGGTATCCCGGGACCTGGACGGTCAGGACGTGCTCATGGTGGTGCATGGGCACTGGCTCATCCTGTTCCAGCGGCTGATCCATCATTTCTCCATCGATGAGGTCCTGAAGCGGTACCGGGAGGCGCTCTTCGAGAACGCCTCAGTGACCGCCTATACGGCCGGATCCTACAAGAGCAAACCGAGGCTCGTCCTGGAAAGGCAGAATATCGTGCCTTGGAAGGGCCTGGTCTGACTCTTCAGCCCGTTGATACGGGCTTTTTTTCGATAATGATCAACAGATCAAGAGCCCCGGCGGCATGCCGGGGCTCGCGAAAATCGGGTTCGGGGCGCTGGAGAGACGGCGTCGTGATCTTACGGATGATTCTCGGAGAAGACCTCGGCGGTGAATATCCATAATTCGGTCCGCGGGTCACGCCAACAATCCGGCTCCAGGCCGGCCTTGCCTGAACAGAGATTGGACAGGTATGCCTCCTTTCCCCACCCCTGTTCCGTGGCCACTTGAGGGAGGAAGACACCGGATCGGCCATCCCGACGGAGCTGTACGCCGTGCATCCCGACCTCGATCAGGTCCGGATCCCCGATTCGCCGGAGCGGCGAAAGCACCGATATCTCGATTTCGATACTGTCCAGCTCACCGGCATCCAGAGGCGGGAAACGCTGGTCGTGAAAGGCCGCGGCCAGAGACATCTGCTGGATGTTCTCGACCAGGGTCTCGTCCGACTCGAAGATGCCGATGCAGCCCCGCAGCTCCCCGGACTTCCTGAGCGTCACGAAGACACCCTGTCGGCCCATCAGGCGGTCCGGAACGAGACCGGGCAGATATTCCTCCCCTGAAAAGGCCGCCATCAGGGTCCGGCGGGCCAAATCAAGGGCCGCGCGGCGAGCTTCATCATCCAGCGGCCCTCCGTCCGCCGGCACTGCCGCGGCGACCTCCGTCTCGACGAAGACCACGGTGCCGTATCCGACCACCCGGTCGCGCATCTCCGGATACCTGTCGCCGCTGTTGAGATAACCGAGGATATCGGCCCGAAGCCCCATCTTCTCGGCCAGTATCAGGCCGGAGCTGACGGCGACCGCGGCGCAGGCGAAAGTGGCGGGTGGATCATCGGCCGAATGGGTCAGTTCCTGTAAGACGCCGCGGAACCGGGCCTCATCGACGGTGGCCATCGCCTCGATGACCTGTGAATCATATCGGCGGGCGTCTTCATAGGTCGGGTAGTGGGACAGGTCAGTGCTTATCAGTACCAGGGTCTCCCGGTCGATCGTCCTGTCCAGGGCGTCGGCCAGACGGACGGCCAAGGAGTGGTCGTCGCTGCCGAAAAGCAGCGGGACGACCTCGACCTCAGTCCCGAAAGTCGCCACCATTAACGGCAGCAGTACCTCGAGGGAATGCTCCGGGGCGTGTACCGCGGCATCGAAAGCGACGGCGGTCGTCTCCCGCCGAAGGCGGTCGATGAAACCTTGGTCGATACGGACCTGACCCAACGGGGTATCCCAGAGATCGTGCGGATCGGCCGCGACGCCGTCGAAGCGGGCGTGATGGCTTTTGCCGATGATGACGACCCGGCGGTAACCGGACCCTTCAAGCGCCCGGAAAGCCCGGGCGGCGATGCCACCAGAGAAGTCATATCCGGCGTGGGGCACGATGGCCATACGGACGCGGCCTTCAAGGTCGGGAATCTCGGCTTCCTCCAACAGGGCGTGTACTGTCGCTTCCAACTCCTCCTTGCCGGCCGGATAGAACTGGCCGGCGACGGCCGTCGGCCTGACGGATAGGGTCGCCTCTTCAAGAAAGTCCGACGGTCCGTCGATCTCCCAAGAGGGTCGTCCGGACAACCCGACAACCAATCCATAGACCAGCAGACAGGAGACGGTCAGAGAACCCACTATGAATAACGTCTTTTTCAGCATAACGAGGGATTATTCCGGATTAATCCTACCATCGCAGACGGTTGCCCGCATCCCATGAGGTTGACACCGGGCCCGATAACCGGTAAGAGTGGGCTTCGAGTCCCCTTTGGTTCCTGAGATACGGAGGCGGACATGGGTCATCAGGAGATAGCGCAGAGGTTCCTTGATTGCGGTGAGGTCGCCGCCACAGGCTTCTACCGATGGGCGGTCGATCACGCCGATATCGGCGGGTGGATCATACTGGGCCTGTTATCGCTGCTGGCGATCTCGTGGCTGGCGGGTCGGGTATCCGCTTCAGGGCCCCATCACTGAGAGCCGACCATCTTCGGGCCGGACGATTCCCTTATCTGGGGTCGTCTTTTTTGCTTAATATAGCAAAAAACGCCCAGAGGGCGTTTGGGCTGGACCCGATTCAGGTCCTCTCATGTATGATGGCGTCGATGATGCCGTACTCTACCGCCTCTTCCGCGGTCATGTGATTATCCCGGTCGGCATCCTGCGCTATCTGGACCGGGGACTTGCCGGTGTGTCGGGCCAAGATGGCGTGCAAACGCTCCTTGATCCGGACGATGTGCTTTGCCTGGATCTCGATATCCGAAGCCTGACCTTGGGCGCCGCCCATCACCTGATGGATCATGATGTTGGCGTTGGGCAGGGCGAACCTCTTGCCGGACGTCCCGCCAGCGAGCAGGATAGCCGCCATGGAGGCGGCCTGGCCGGCACAGATGGTGACGATCGGCGGCTTGACGTACTGCATCGTGTCATAGATCGCCAGACCCGCTGAGACCGCACCGCCCGGACTGTTGATGTAGAGATAGATGTCCTTGGCGGGGTCCTGGTTCTCGAGGAACAGGAGCTGGGCCATGATGATGTTGGCCATCACGTCTTCGATCGGCTCGCCGATGAAGATGATGCGCTCCTCGAGCAGGCGGGAATAGATGTCGTAGGCCCGCTCACCGACATGGGTCTGCTTGACCACCATCGGCACGAGCGTGAGTCGTGGTCCGGTCATGTACCCTCCTTCACCGTTTTGTCAATGGACTACCTCCCCTTTTTAGGTCAAGGGGTGCCCGAAGTCAATCCGAGACCGCCGAACGGCATCGGCGAACCCGTCCTATCAACGTGCTTTGACTGATATGTCGTGGACGCTGGACGACAGTGTGACCAGCGATTCCGACAACCGGGCGATATACAGGTTTTGGGCCCGCACGATGATGGCGAGGGTGATCACGGCGCAGATGGTGACCAGGAGCGCCGCATTCAGGAATATCTGACGCATAACTAGCCGGAAGTTGATTAATGGTCCCGTGATTATAGCACTATCCGGGCCAAGACTCATCCGGCTTTCGAGCGCCGGGTTTTGACATCACCGGCGGAAGGGTCAAGAATGGAAGAAATCGGACCGGATAGCCCTTTAATGATTTGAGGGGGTGTCTATGGACTTAAGAAAAGCGGAGGCGGCGGCTCGGATGATCCGCTTCACCATCCTCGACGGGTCAGGCCGGGAGATCGCCCGGGCCCGCCTTTACCTCCATGAGAACGATCTCCACGACCGTCCGTACGGCTATGTCGAGGATGTTTTCGTCTCCCCCGATCACCGGCGCCAAGGTCTGGCCAGACGGATCATGGAGGAGATCATATCTGAGGCCCGCCGCCGCCGGCTCTACAAGGTGGTCGCCGGCAGCCGGCACACCCGACCTGAGGTCCATCGGCTCTATTTGGGCCTGGGGTTCTCCGACCACGGCAAGGAGTTTCGCCTGGACATCTGACCTCGTCCCGCATCTCCCGACACGCCTTATCCGGATCGGGAGATTTTCTTTTGGGCCAGGAGACCGATGAACAATTTCATTGTTCAGAAAAGCGCTCTCGGGGAGAGCGCTGATTCGTCGTATCCGCCTCGATTCAGAGGGGCCTGATATCGTGGCAGGTTCCGGGGACGATACTGTCGACCAGGTCCCAGACGGCCTCGATCATACCCGTCTCATCGGCCTCACTGGGCCAAGAGGTGAAAATCAGGAAGGTGAGGTCGTAAAGGCGGTTGAGCCGGACGGCCAGGATCATGCCCTCGGTCGGACCACGGCCTTCCCGCTCACCGCTGAAGCGTAACCAGATGCCGTGACCGTCACGATCGATGAAGTACCGCGGGTCGCTGACCAGCCAGGACTTGTTGCGGAGGATCATCCCCTTCCGCCGCATCTCCCAGAACATGTCGAAATCCGGGGCGTAATGGGCGTAAAGGAGCACGTCAGCTTTGCGGCTCCCGTTCTCCAGATAGAGATCGGGACGGACGCCGTCGGGACCTCCGATGTCCGTATGGGCCGACCATCCTGTCGAGGGCCGTTCCACCGCGAAGTGTCGGGCTTCGGCGCCGTGGACCAAAAGATCGCTCTTGATCTCTTTGGGGACGCAGACGCGCCGGACCTGGGCCATCCCGCCCGTTCCGGCGGTATCTGGTGCTGAAGCGGAGTCGGACGTGCCGGTCATCGGCGCCGCGCAGCCGTAAGACAACAGTATGACGTAGGGAAGTCTCGATAGATGCCGTATCATCGTCAGGCCTTTCTAAGGAACGATCGGTCCTTATATCCACTGTCTATGGAACGGATCATACTGACACGAAATGGGGCCTCTGTCAAAGGTGGGCGCATGAACAAACCGGCCTCGGGGGCCGGTGATGGGATCAGGTAGCGACCGGTCGCGGTCGATACCTGAACCAAAGGATCGTCGTCAGCAGGCTAAGCGTCAGGAACGCCGGATTGACCGTCATCAGCACCCAATCGCCGATGGCGCAGGCGTAGGTCAACCAGAAGGAATTGCCAGCCAGACCGACCAGCAACACCCTGATTTCGACCGAACCGGCGTCACGATTGCGCCAAATCTCGTAGGGCATCAGCGCGTTGAAACCGAGGGTGCCCAGGGCGAAAGCCAGCAGGAACCAATCCTTGAGCGGGAAAAGGCACATCACGGTCAGTAGCACCAGGAATCCCAGGCAGGCCAAGCGCTCCCGCCGAGTGAACCCCCGGTATCTCCAGAGAGCTACCAGGATGGGCAGCTGGATCAGGACGACGAGCGACCCGTTGAAGATGAGCGCCAGGCTGCCGATATGCAGACCGTAGATCAGTACCGCCACAAAAGCGACGGTCCTGAAGGTGTAGGTCATGACCGGTACGGAGCGTCCTGAACGTCTGGCGACGATACGTCGGTACTGGCGCCAGAGCGACCAGGCCGAGACGACGGTGAAAAGGACGGTGCCCAGGAAGCCGACGGTGACGGCGTTCCATCCGAACTGCTGCAGTTCCATCGAACACCTCACTCGGTTGGGGTGGACGGCTCAATGTAGCCGAAGGGCCTGCCCTTGTCAATACGACCATATCAAAACACCGCTCCCTTGAGCGGTACTTGGAACATCACGCTTCAGGACTCTTGCCTCTCCCGGAACTTCAGCGAGCAAACCTCCTTGAGATCGGCATGCAGTTCCGGCTCCGCTTCCAAAAGGGCCCGCATTTCCTTCATGCTTTCGGTCCATTTCTGGTCATAAGTCCCCTGACCGAAGATGACCACCTCGCTAGCCAAGCGCTCCAGTTCGCCCACCTTATCTCCGTGCTTCTCCTCGAGATCCCGGAAGGCTCGGACCATGTCGGCATAGCCGACCAATTGCTGCTCCGCTTCACCATGAAGCACCGTGGTTCCCGGAGGTTTCTCTTCGTCGTAATACTTCGAGACGATCTGCAGCGCCAAGGTCTCCGTAGCCAGTTCGTTGAAATACGCCTCTGAAGAGCGTTCCTTGTCCCGAGAGGGCGCGTCCTCGAACAGGTCCGGGCAGGCCTCCAGGCCCAAATCACCTTTCCATCCGATAGCGGAAACGGAATGGATTATCTCGTGGACCATCGTCTCCATCAGGGCCAACTCGTCCACCTCGCCGTTCTCCATCACCCGAATCATGTCCGTATTGATCCTTATCTGCCGCCTGGAGAATTCAGCCACGCCTAATATCTCTTTGTCTTTCCTTAATGACGGTCCGAAACGCGTCGGCATCTCCCTGCTTAATTCGAACTCCAAGAAGGCCTGAGCATCTTCAGGATCCACACCGGGTCGGTTGGCCAGCCCCATCAGATGGCGACGGACGTCAGAGTAGGCCAGCTCCATGAGCGGCGCGAACTTACGTCCGGCCTCCCGGTCGACGGCCAGATAAAAGACCTCCTTGAGGGTCACCAGCCGGTCGCGGAGCGACTGGATATCGTGTATCTCCACCCGCAGCCCCTTGCTGTCTTCCGCCGGCCGGTCGTTGACTATCTCTTCGATCTCCGTACCGATCTCGGTCAGCGCCTCTTCGAAGAATCCGACATTCAGTTCGGGCAAGATCTTCTTAAGGTGATCGAATTGGTCGCGAAAGAAGGAGAGGTGCTCCTGCTCCAGATTGCGCAGGCTGTCCAATGAGCCTTGGCGGAGCCTCTCCAACGAACGCACCTCTTTCGGCTTACGGCTGGGCAGGACCTCGCGGACACGATAGACGACACGCTTCAGCAGGCCCTTGGGACGGAAAGAATCCTCCAGCTCACCAGCGATCGCATCCTCAATCGTCTCCTCGATATGTCGCCAGCTCTTGGGGTGCTGTACCGCCATCTTGTCATGCCAGATCATCGTGGTGGCGAAACGTTCCCCGGCCCGGTCCTCTTCGGTGGCCTTGGCCTGACGACGCTCGTCCAAAGTCTGAGGCCCTCCGATCGTCTCGACCAGCCGCAAATGGGGCCGCCCCTTCTTTTCGGACTCGATCAGCGTCTCCAGGCGGCTTTTCGTCTCCGCACCCAGGAGGGCGCCTTGTGCTTCGACTGTCTCATCGATCAGCTTGTCGAATTCCCCTTCCAATTCTTCGAGTTCGGGAAGGCACTCCTCAATGATCGGGATGACCGCTGACCGCTCCAGACCGACGGACTCGATCGCCTGCTCCAAACGCTCCTGACTCTCGGATACGAATTTATCCCGGTCGGACGTCATCTGTCCGGCCTGTTCCTCGGCCTGGCGGATCAGGTCATTAAGATCCAAAATTTCCGTTTCTCCCGGAGCGGCTTCCGGCCGCGGTCTGTCCTCACCCTTCTCGACATCCGGCCCGGTCCGCTTTTCCTCGGATCCGTTGCGGCCGCCCCGGTCTCTCTTGTCTGGCATATTCGGTGCTGATGCTTAATCTGATTCACGCGTCTCGCTCGGCCTGTCAGACACCCGATCCTCGATCAGTCCGATGATCTCGGCCAAGGTCCGGTCACGCCGCTCGAACAGGACGCGGCATCTCTTCAGATAATCCTGTCGGATCTCGGCGAACCGGCCGATCGCCTCTTTGAGCTTATTCTCTTCCTCAGCCATAGGGTGACAGTGGCAATTATAACAGAAGCGCCCGATAGTCTATAGGCATATCGTCTCCTGTGCTGCCGGTTGAACGGATCGATGGAATGTGATAAAGATACCGTACGTTCTTTCCGACGGACCAGACCGAAAGGAGTCGAGAATGTCACGAGGATCATGCAAGGATGGCGGCAAGAAGGACAAGGACGACTGCTGCGGCGGACGGCGTGGGTCGAGCGGCGGCCAGGGCGACAAGGACGACTGCTGCGGCGGACGGCGTGGGTCGAGCGGCGGCCAGGACTGCTGCGACGATGACGACAAGGATAAGGACAAGGACAAGGATCAGGACTGATCCTTCAACCCACTGCCAACCCCCATACCGGGGGTATTTTTTATCTCTATGTCGCCAGAAAAAAAAGACCCTCGATGAGGGTCAGGCGTCCGATGGGTCAGGCGGACCGCAGGTGGGCCATCAACGTCGGCAGATACCTGGCGGCCGTCTCCCGACTGACGGAGAAGGCAAGTCCACCGACACGGAATCCGGACCAGGTATAGCTCCCGTTGAAGTTCCGTCCGGAAGAGGCCTGATGGATGTCCAGTGCGGTGTCATCACCCGGTCGGGCCTGCCGTTCGGCCAGCGGTATCCGGTCAATCACCTCGCCGGACAACGCATAGCCGACGACGCCGCCAGACGGTTTCGCGGCCCACAACGGTCGGCCGAAAAGGATGTCTTTCCGGGTCTCGGAACAGATCAGGGACATCTTCCCCTCCTGGTTTAAAAGGACTAACGTTGGCCATTCCCGTCATTCATATTATGATTGGCGCGGAAACGCCGTCAAATGATACGTCCACTCAGGAGACAACCGAACCGGACCTGGCAGCGACTCCCGGAAGCGCTTTTCTGGTCAGCCGCCGTGACTTTCTGTCTTTGGAAGGCCTTCTACCGGACTCATCACTTCACGCTATCCGAAGGCGCCGTGGAGTCGGGCGGGCGCTGGCTGTTCGACGGTCCGCACCTGCTGCTTTTCGCCTGCCTGGCGACCATGGCCTGGCTATTGAGGCTGGCCGCCGGGCGGGCCGCTGCCCTGATGACCGGACGACGCCGCCGCTGAGGGGGTCGTCGGTTGCTCAGACGCCCGCATCTGCTATTATCCTCCTACCGGCTTAGGATTCCGTACAAAGAGGTGAATCGTGGGCGATCCCAACAAGAACCTGGATCTGGACAAGCCCCGGACGTTCTTCAATCCGCATCCCGGTTTCGCCGGAGCGGCCATTCCTATCCCGACCGCCGTCAGGAAAGTGGCCGAGGGTCTGGACGGACAGACGATCAGCCTGCGCGAGGCGATCGCCAGGATCAGCGCCGTGACATCGGGTAGGGTCGAACCGGTGCCGCAATACGACTACATCGGGTTGTGGCTCGAGACCGGAACGGCCACCCATCTCTTCCGGGTCATCTGTTACGGATGACCGTGCCGGCGACGCTGATACCGCGCGGCTCAATAAGCGACCGGTCCGATTTCGGACCGGTCTTTTTCGATTGATTCGGAAGTCGTTGACGGCCGCGCCGACGACGATCCGACGCACCCCAGGGGTCAGATGACGATATTCAGCAGCAGGACCGTCGACGTGATCACGAACAGGAAGGCCAGAGTCAGGAGAAGCAGGCGTACCGACTCCTTTTTCGCGCCCTGCAGATAGAGCCAGACCGGTCGGCCGAATATGAGGACACCGACCACTGCCACCGAAAACACCAATAGCAGCAGCAAGGCCACCGGCATCAAGAAGGATTCGGCTTTGCCGAAGATGGCCTCTCCATTGAACAGGAGCCAAGAGACGGCCGAAGTATAGACGAAGACGCCGAGGGCAGCGGCGGCGGCCTGCCAAACCAACCCGATCTTTTTCATAATGATGTCGGTTATTCATGGGCATGATAACACATCCCGAACGTAACCCCTACCGGTCCGGAACATGCGTTGACAGGGTCGGCTGGGCATGTCAGAATCCCCAACCGCCGATAAGGCGAGGGACGCCCTTTGAAAAAGGAGGAAGTCATGGCCGATAAGGTCGAGATCGAACGCCGATTCATCGTCGAGGAGCATTCCTTGGATCTGGGGTCCTGCCGTAACGCGGCGATCGTCCAGGGATATCTCATCGCGCCCCGGGCCCGGGACAGCTTCCGGGTACGGATCATCGACGACGCCCGAGCGGTGATCACGCTGAAATCCGGTAGCGGCATCGCCCGCACCGAAAAGGAGTACGGGCTGCCGCTGGAGGCGGCGCGGACCATCCTCGAGGCCTGCGGCGGGCTGGTCATCGAGAAGCTGCGCCATTACCACGAGGGATGGGTCATCGACGTGTTCGGCGGGGCCCTGCGCGGACTGATCCTGGCGGAATACGAGATGGAGTCGCTTGATGAGAACTTCGACCGGTTGCCGGACTGGATGGTCAAGACCACCGAGGTGACCGATTCGCTGACCAATCGCCATCTGGCCCAGATCTCGAGCGATCTGGCCGACACGGAAGGGCAGGTCGGTCTGGACCAGGTCATGACCCGTCGGGTGCCGCGGATCGTACTGACCGGCGGACCCTGCTCCGGCAAGAGTACGCTGATTGAGGAGCTCAAGACGAGTCACGGCCACATCCTGCACTGCGTACCCGAGGTCGCCACCATCGTCATCGCCCAGGTCGGAGTGGTCCCGCCGACAGACGATCCGCCGGCTTTGCGGCGGTTCCAGCGCACCATCGCCCGGGTCCAGCGCGGCTTCGAGGAGGTGTCGGAAATCCAAGCCCTCCGTAGCGGCAAACATGCCCTGCTCCTGGATCGCGGCGTGCCGGACGGCGCGGCCTACATGGACGGTGGGACGGAAGAGTTCGAGAGGGTCTGTCAGACCGACATCGATCACGAGTTCCTGCAGTATGATCTTGTCCTCTGCCTGGACGCGCCGCCCCGGGAGATCTACGAAAAACATGGTCGTGACAATCCGGCACGCCGGGAATCCTACGAGGAGGCTACCGCACTCGGTGAACGGATCGTCACCGTCTGGCGCCGCTCGCCTAACTTCCGGCTGATCAAGGGCGATGGTTCCTGGAAGACGAAGAGTCGTGTCGCGAAACGGGAGATCGTACGTTTCCTGGACGCCCTCTATGGCCCCTCCGGAGGTCTTTGAGGCCTCCGTATCCCGTCCGTTTGGGCGGGATTTTCAGTATTTCAAAATCCCGCCACGATCGGTCTGGCGGGACCGGCTGCCTGGACCGTCAGAGACCGGCTTATGCATCTCCATCCGATCAACGACGGAAGATGCGGGCGTTACTCTCCAACGACCCCAGAAGACGTCCGACCAACGGACTGTCCAGGCGACGCTTGAGGACATCAGCTATCTGGGTGTAGTACCAGAGCTGTCTGTCGGCCGGCGCATTGAACCTGGACCAGATGGCATCGAACCCGAGTTCCTGATAGCCGAGGGCGGTCGATTCCAGGTTATGCAGTTTGTCGGCGCAACAGACCAGTAGCGCGGCCCGATCGGCCCGGGCCAGGTGATCGATATACATCACCTTCCGCTCTTCCCAAGTGGCTTTCTCGTCCGGCAGGTCCTTGAGTGCCATATCCTCGGAAGTCTCCCGGACTATCTGGGCCACCCGCCGGCCGAAATCCGCCTCAAGCCGCTCGAAAGTGTAGTCGCAATCCTCCACCGAATCATGCATGATGGCGGCGACGATGATCTCCTCGTCAGCGGTCTCGGTGGCCACGAGTTCGGCCACGCTCAGAAGATGTGAGATATAGGGCACTTTCCTCCCCCGCCCCTTACGTACCTGGCCGCGGTGCAGTCGGACGGCCGTGCGTATGGCCCGCTCGACCGTCGGGGTGAGATGCAGGAAGGCCCCGCCGGGAGTCTGACTATCCCTCCGGCGCAACGCCTCAAAATAGGCCTTGTCCGGGGCGCGCAGGCCCCGTTCCGTCTCTTGGATGATATCCGCCATAAGGCAGTTCAGGATGATGCGGCAACGGCTTGCTCTGTATGATAACATCGACCGTCGGAAATGCCGAAGAACTGAAAAAGCCCCGCCGGAACGGGTCAGTGATGGGCCGCCGATGGAGGCGGTCAGGCGCCTCAGACGACGCAATCTATCCGGAAGACAGTCGACGGACCGGTCCGTCTAAGTTTCGGTACGTTATTCGAGAGGAGTGAACCCCAGTGATGGATCCGGGAGGGTTTTCGGCGGGGAGGTTCGGTCGTCATCCTGCTGGTTATACCATTCCTCGTCCCAATTACCTCTCCATTTCCTCCTGAGGAAAACGATCGGGCTGGTGCCATCCTGGGACACGGGAGTATCCGGTCGGAGACGGCTGACGCAGATCAGGGAATCGTCGTTGAAGGCGTAACCGAGCTCCTCGGCGCGGCGAGCCGTGGTGATCGCCAGGTGTAGATCATCCGTGTCCAGGATAGGTTCACCGATCTCTCCGTGGCCGGTGTCGTGCAGCGCAGTGACTACGTAACGGCTTCCACGATCACACATCGTTTCCTCCTTCTGTCATGTCCGGCATAGGCCTTGAAGGATCATGCGAGTCCAGACTGGCCGGCAGTCGTCGACCGGCCTGCGCTCACAAGCACTGATTCAACCACCGACCCCAGGATATGTCAAGTGGCCATAATTCTGTCCTCACGCGCCATCTGCGGACGGCTCGGTGCCGCGACGGTACGCGATAAACGGGGGCCGGATACCGTGCTATACTCCAGGCATGAAGGAAGGCCGACCGAAATTCGCGAGGTACGATACCTACCTCGCCATATTGCGGCAGAGTCCCGGCAGTCACCTGTTCCGGGCGCTATATGTGACCCTGCCGGACGGCAGGCGTCGTAATGCCCTGCGTTCCGGCCGGCTCTCCTGCGCCTTTTTCGTATCAGCCGTACTGACCCTCTGCGGTCTGATGGACTGTCCCCATGCCACCGTAGATAAGGTAGAGCGGCTGATGCGCCGCCGGGGTTGGAGGCGGGTCCGACGGCTTCGCCCCGGCTGCGTCCTGATCTGGGAAGCCAAGACGGACAGGACCGGCGAACATCGCCATATCGGTTTCTACCTGGGGGGTGGCCGCGCTCTCAGCAACGACTCCCGCAGGAGGTCGCCGACGCGGCATCACCTGACTTTCGGCCAGCGGTCGGGCCGACCCAAGCGCCGTATCGAGGCGATCTATTGGCATCAGGCGCTCGAACGATGACCTGACCGCCGTCAACTATGGGCGACAAAGATGATCAAAGGGCCGTAAGACGTATCTTCCGGCGTGCGGAAAGGGGCGCCGCGCACGTCTGGTCCGAGGTAGAAGAGCGGGAAGCCTATTCTGCCGAAGCGGACCGACCGAGAGGGAGTCCGGCGGCAACCCGCCGTCGAGAAGGCGGTCGACCGGACCGAAGGCTGCGCCCGGGCCTCAAAGAGGTCCTGCAGGACGTGCTGTTCCTGACCATCCTGGTCGTCTCCACGCTGGTTTACGGCCGAGACGGCGTCTGGGGTCCGGTCCTGGCCATACTGATGATCATCGCCTATTTCCGACTGACCACCCGATCGCGAGCCCTCCGTCTGGGTCCGGGCTGGATTATGTTCCTCAGCCTGTTAATGCTGTCCACAGTGCTGTTCATGGCCGGATTGTTGCTGGCGTTTTTCCTCTGATTCCGGCGGGCCGACCCGCCGATCCCGCCCAACCTGTCGAAACGGGCCTCCCACAGGCCCGTTTTTCAGTACGCGACTTGCCGGCGACCGCCTGGACCGGCCGCATTTCTGGGCCTTGACAGCCGGAATCAAGAGGTCTAAGATTGCCCGTCCGTTCAGGCTCTTTCCAACCTAGAAAGGAGAACCCGATGAAACGATCTTTGGCGATGGCGTTGTTGGCGACCGCCCTGGTCTCGTGCGGCGACGATGAAAAGCCGTTCTGGGACGGCCGGCCGGTCGACGGACCTTATTACGTGACGCTCCAGCAGCTCAAGAACGAGTGTTACGGCATGGAGCCGGATGAGGATACCGTCATCATCGTCGACATGTTCCTGCGTGACGACGGACTCCATGACCTCCGACATAACAGCTTCTGGCTGCCTGGTCCGATGAACGTGGAGGCCGTGACCCGTGACGGCGGCAACATCGACCATACGTACGCTTGGACGACCTATGACGACGAGCGGCGCGACCTCAAGATCAAGGGTATCGTCACGCCGGACATCATGGAGCTGACTTTCACCTACCGGGGCGCTGACGACTGTCGGGAGAAAGTCCGTCTCGCGGGTACGCCGCGACCGCTAACCGACCCGACGGCGCTCGACGGGACCTATGTCCTGGACATGCGGTCGTGGGGCGAGGCCTGCGGTACCGAGACGCATCAGGCCAGTGAGCCGTGGAAGAATCTGCACTATATCTACCAGATCCCCAGCCAGCGGCTCTGGATGGTGATGGACGGGGGTTTCTACTTCAGCCCCGACCCTCCCGGCGACGACGGTACGGTCGACTGGCAAGGTGACATCTACCTGCCGATGGGCTTCTTCGATCTGGAGTTCGAGGCGTCCCTGACCGGCAACCTGACGACCCTCGACGTCGACCTGGCGCTGGAACACTGGCCTTACGGAGAGACCTCCGACTCAACTGACTGCACCAGCCTGTACACCATGGAGGGGGTCAAACAGATCCCTTCCCTCGATCAGGTCGATAACATCTATCGCGGCCGATTCCGGGTGACTGACGGCTGCGCCGAGGCCGGCGAGGAGGGTTCCTGGGACCTCCACTCCACGATCCGCCTGACGACCCTCGACGCGACCACGGTCCGGGCGACCGATCCGGCCGGACCGGTCAACCTGACCTTCGATGGGATGAACCTGTCCGCCGACCTGGGTGATCCGTCATCCGGATATACCATAACCTACCGCGGCCGGGTCGACCCGCCCCACCTCGACTATTCCATCGACTACGTGGTTTACGAACAGGGCGTGGAAAAATGCGCCCTCAACGCGCGGCTCACCGGTGCGCACGCGCGCTACGTCTTCGAGTGACCTCAAGACCTCCGCTTTGGCGGAGGTCTTTTGTCGTGCCGGATGACGGGTCCGCGCGCGAAACGGGATTCACTCGGTTATCGTTACGTTATAGATCCTGGTCTCGAGCGGCTCATCTTCCCAGGGTCGGGCATACTGGAATTGAACCGCCGCCTCCCCCACTTTGATGCCCCGGAAGATGAACGATTCCTGACCACCGACACCGACCATTCCGGAGGTACTGTCGGTCTCGTATTTCCGGCTGACCAGCATCAGAAAGGCATCGTCATAATACGGTTCCCATCGGTAGCCGGTGGTGTAATTCCCGGGGAGCACGATCTGGAATGCCCCGTCCCACTCGATATCCACCTTCCGTCTAGTGTCGCTGACCAGGACCATGGGGCGCCCCGCGCCGTCCAATGATATGACGTCCTCAGAATCCGTGTCCCTGTACCCAACGCATCCGGCGCCCACCATCAGCAGGGCGATCAGCAGGACGGCCAGCCTCGAAATACGTTTCGGTCGGTCAGAAGATCCCATAATCATATCATGATGCCTCAGTCCCCAATCTTACCAAAACCGGACAGTCTGGTCCACCGTGACTTGACCCTGGGAGGATGACGGTTTATAATGTACGGTTCATGAGAGATACCTGATACCGCCCTTTACACGAAAAATGAGGAGGAAACGATGAAAACTGGATATGTCCGACTGGCCCTATTGGTATCGTCTGTGGTCTTCCTGCTGGCCTGCCCCATGCGGACCAAGCACAAACCGATCGAGGCAGCTCCTCTGCCCCCGGCAGCGGCAGCGGAGGCACCACAACCTGAAGCTGCCCCGCCGCCCGTGCTGCCCGAGGCCGATCGGGCGCAGCCGGAGCCGCCGGCCAAGCAGGTCGATTACCGGATCAATGTCCTGGCCCCGCCCCCCTGGAGAAGGTTGCCGCTGCCTGAAGAGATGCAGCAGCCCAACTCCTTCCTCTTCCTGCATGATGCGACCGGCGCGCAGGTGATGACCTCTTTCTTCCCCACGGCGGAAGACGGCAGCCCGCGTGAACTGGCCGGCGAGATCCTGACCCGCCTGGCGGCCATCGGAGCCGAAATCCATGACGTCATCGTGGCTCCGGAGTCAGCCGGCGTCGCCGGATTCAGCTGGAAACTCCAGCATCCGGAAGGGGGTAAGCAGGGAAGGGTCGTGATCCGGACGATCGTCGGCCTGCCCCAATTCTGCGTCATGGTGATGGGGACCTGGCCCGTCGACAAGCATGACGATCAGCTGCTCATCGATTTCCAGTTCTTCGTGGACAGCGCCCATATGTGGATCGATGACGGCGAATGATCCCCGGCCTGACCCGACCTCGTGTCGGGTCTTTTTTCACTTGACCGAAGCCACACCAATGTGGTGGATTAATATGTCCTTTCACAGACCCACCGACATACAAGGAAGTGATCCATGAGACCGGACCGTTCCCGACCGAAAGCGACCGCCCTGATCTATGTCCTGATGATAGCCCTGGTTGTCCTCTGGCTGGTATCGGTCCTGCTGATACCTTCGGTGGCTCCGGCAGCCGGAAAACAGCTCCGCCCGACCGAAGTGCGGACCATGGTCCTGGAGCCTGACCGGAAGCTGGTCGACGTCGCCTGGCGCTGTCATCCGGAACGGACCCGCTGCGACCTGTGGACGCTGACCAGACCGATGAGGCCGGGCGAGCCGGCGGAGACGCTCATCTTCTCCAACGGACCCCAAAGCTATATCATCGCCGAACGTTCCGGGGACACCCCCTGACGATACGACGGCGGCCCCGAGCTGCCGTCTTTTCTTTCCGGAATCCTGTCCGTGTGCCAAGATACGGATACCGATCCGACTAATGATCCTTGGAGAGGGGGTCGCGGATGTCCTTTCTCAACGTCACTAAACGCCTGTTGGCCCTGATCGCTCTCGTCTTTATCGCCGTCGATCTGGGGCTGGCTTGCATTGGCCGGTTCGACCTGTTGACTCCGCTCATGCTCAAGGTACCCTGTGCCTGCTATCTCCTGGTGCTGCTGCTGGTCTGGCTCACCAGACCACGGAGCCCGGACGGACCGGACGATGATTCAAACCCGAGCGGCTAGCCTCGGGTTTTATAATCGTCGCCCCATTGTGGGTGTGACCCCACTTGACCCGAAGGTCCGCCATGTGGTATTCCTGCCTAAATCATGGATTACCTGACCTACAGGAGGTGATGACCATGAAGCTCTTTCCAGGAAGAAAGAGGGTCCTATTAGTCAACCCCGAGACTCCGACCTCTTATTGGGGTTTCCAGGGATCCGTCAGGTTCGTCGGCGCTCGCGCCGCCCACACCCCCTTATCGTTGCTGACCTTGGCCGCGCTCCTGCCGCGTGACTGGGGCGTCAAGCTGGTCGACCTGAACATCCAGAGGCTCAAAGACCGGGATATCGCCTGGGCCGATGTCGTCCTGTTGACCGGTATGATCGTGCAGAAGGATTCGCTGGACCTGATCTGCCGGCGCTGTGCCGCACATGACGTGCCGACCGTCGTCGGCGGACCCTTCGCCAGCTCATCTCCTGATGCCCCGGAACTGCAATACGCCACGTCCGTGGTCGTCGGTGAAGCCGAATGTCCGGGCCTGATGGCTGCGCTCATCGAGGATATCGTGGAGGGGCAGCTGCAAAGACGCTACTGGGCCACCGAGCCCAAGCCGGAGATGCAGGAAAGTCCTGTCCCCCGGTTCGACCTGCTCAAACGCCGCGCCTACTGCTGCCTGGATATCCAGGTCTCGCGGGGCTGCCCGCATCGCTGCGAGTTCTGTAATGTCAGGATGCTTTTCGGCAAGCGGCCGCGCTACAAGGATCCGGAGCAGGTAGTGGCAGAGCTGCAGGCCATCTACGACACCGGCTATCGGGGCAACATCTTCGTGGTCGACGACAATTTCATCGGTCATCCGCAGCGGGCCCTGGAAGTCCTCGAGGCGATGGCCGATTGGCAGCGGCGACATCGTAACCCGTTCCTATTCTATACCGAAGCTGATGTCCGCCTGGCCTCATTGGATTCCGTCGTCCGACAGATGGTCCGTGCCGGCTTCTACGGGGTCTTCATCGGTTTTGAGTCCCCTTCGGCCGAGGCGCTGCGCGAGGCGGCCAAGACTCATAATCTGAGGCACTCCCCGATCGAAGCCGTCCGGAAACTGAGGCGGCGCGGACTGCTAGTCTACGGCGGATTCATCGTCGGCTTCGATGCTGATGACGCGACGATCTTCGAACGTACCAAGGATTTCGTCGGCGAATGCAAGATCGATTTCGCCATGGCCGGCATGTTGACCGCCCTGCCCGGCACGCCGCTGGAACAGCGCCTGCGGAAGGAGGGTCGGCTGTTGTTCGCCACCGACGGCGATCAGTTCGGATTGTCCAACATCCTGCCCAAACGGATGAGCCGACTCGAGCTGGTGCGCGGCTACCGGAAACTGCTGCAATACCTCTATGCCCCGAAGAACTACTTCGCTCGGGCCTCAGCCGGACTCAAGGAGTGGCATCAGGGAGCTCGACGGCGGGTGGCCGCCCGGGAGTTCCTGGCCGTGCCGCGTTCGATACTCCGGCAGGGTATCTTCTCGCGATACCGGCTGCAGTACTGGAAATTCCTGCTCAGGGCCCTGTTCAGCGGCCCCCGCAAGCTTCCTCGGGCCTTCGCGCAGGCAATCAGCGGTCATCATTTCTTCCGTTATACCTCTCAGGTCGTCATCCCGCGCCTGCTCCGTGAGGAGCGGCGGCTCGGTGCAGGATGATGCCAAAGACGCCCCGACGGGGCGTCTCTTTCGTTCCTGAAAGGGGGCCTTCAGGGCAGGACAATCTCAACCGCCTCGATGATCACGTCCGTATGTTGTCCGGCCAGGGTCTCCGACTTGACCAAGCCGACATCCTTGACTAACCAATCCACGCTGCGTATCTCTATGGACGGGACGGAAAAACCGGGCACCGAGGGCATAGATACGGATCTCATGGTCTCGACCCTGACCGACTCAAACGTGCCGGCCGGAACAGTGACTGACTCGACACCGACCGCAATACTGTCGGATTTCAGGACGCTGGTCATCTGATAACTTCCCTCTCCAGTCTGCCCCGGTGACTCCACCACGATCTCGAAGGCCGAATTCCACTCGACGCCAGGCATCACCTCAGCCGGCAAATGGACACCTTCGATATAACGGGCGTCGGCCTTCATGGTCCCCGTCTCGTCGAACCCGTTCTGATGCAGGAGCGAAGAGGATATCAGGGCACCACCCTCACATCTCATGACGTGCTCCATCTCCTGTCCCTGATCAGGATAGGCATATTTGATGGTGACGGAATCGCTGTCGGCGGACACCACACTCCAACTATGGATACCCAGGGGTTTGCCGTCCCTTTGACGGCTCTCGTAGGTGACCTTATACCCGACCTGGAGAGGATAGAACGGATGGAGACAGGGATGCCGATCGGTAGAGGTGACCGAACCGGTCGAATCATTGACCTCTCCCGGCCGCGTGCAGCCGAAACCGATCAGGACCAGCACGGTCAGCAGGATTATCAGGATCACGGAAAGACCCGAACGTGTCGCATGAGGCGATGTTCTTATGATGGCTGGTGGAGTCATATATAGGGATGATCGGTTAGACAGGATGATGATACAACAGCCTGAACCGTGGTGCCAGCCCGGCGACTGGACATAACCCGGAAGGCTGATATCATGACTGCGGAAACGAAGCGATCGGACCCGGGCCGGACTATGGGCATCAAGACCATACTGATCATCGATGATGACGCCGCGCTGCGCGACATCTACTCTACCGCCTTGGCCAGAGGCGGTTACGACACCTTGGCCGCCGCTGACGGCCAGGACGGTCTGGATCTGGCCAAGAACAGGTGTCCTGACCTGATCCTGCTGGACGTCATGATGCCCGACAAGGATGGTCTGGAGGTGCTCGAGGAGCTCAAGAGTGACCTGAACACCCGGGACATCCCGGTGGTCATGCTCACCAACATCGTCCAGGAAGAAGAGCACCGGAGATGCCGGGAGATGGGCGTGACCAAATACCTGGTGAAGACCGGGGTCGATCCCAATGACCTGGTCCGCGAAGCGCAGGATATCGTGGGCCCCGCCGCCTGACAGCGATCGCAGACGTAAAAAACCGCCCGAAGACCGGGCGGTTTTGGATCAGGGGCGACCATCGATGATCACGCCCTGGTCGGCGGACAACCGACGAAAGGACGGCGATATCTCGTGAAGCTCCTCGAACGATAAGGCGACAGCCTCGACCTGGTCACCGCCGTCTCCTGTCTCTTCGGCCGGGCGCAGGACGATGAACTTCGTGCAGAGATCGCGGACCGTAGAGAGGCGGTGAGCGATGATCAGGGCAGAAGTCCGGGACTCCAGGACGGCCGTCAGACCCTCCTGGACCTGCTTCTCGGTGGTCGAATCCAGGGAACTGGTGGCTTCGTCGACGATGAGCAGGCGAGGCCGTTTCATCACCGCCGCACCGATCATCAACCGCTGGGCCTGACCGCCGGACAGTTTGGTGCCCCGGCGACCGACGACCGTATCCAGGCCGTCAATCAACCGTTCACCGAAGTCGATCTGCAGCCGACGCATCAGCGACCACAGATCTTCGTCGGTCACCCGGGCCCGCTCCTCGTCAGACAGGCCGTACAACAGGTTGTATCTCAGTGTGCCGTCGAGCACCTGGGCCTGCTGCGGAACATAACCGACCAGCTGACGCCAGTCGTTAAGCCGCACCTCCCTCAGGTCGACGTCATCGACCAGAACCTGACCTCGTTCCGGGTCGGTATAACGCTGCAGCAGCCGCATCACCGTAGTCTTACCGGCTCCGGAAGCTCCGATCAGGGCGACTTTCTCACCGGGTTCGATGACGAAAGAGACATCACGCAGCACGTGCAGCTGGCGCCGGTCGCCGTTGCCGTTCTTGCCGTAGGCATGGCTGACGTCACGGAATTCCACCCGAGGGGTACGGTCCGGTCGCAGAGCCGCCGGCGCCGCACAATCCTCGACGTCTGGCCTCATGGTCAGGGCCTGCATCATTGAACGGACTGAGGGCATGCTCCAGTTCAGCCGGCGCTCCAGGTGCGAGATACGCCAGAGATTATCGCCGATCTGTCTCATCCACTGATAGAACGGATAGAGCAATCCGACGGTCCAGTCGCCCAGGTAGACCCGCCAGGCGCCGTAGCCCAACAGACCGCAAGTGACCAGAATGCTGAAAAGGCCCCTCAAGGTGCCCATACGGATCACCCAGAGCCAGAAACGCCGGTCGCGGCGGATGATGTCATCGAAGAAGCCGGTCATGAACCGAAGCTCGGCCGCCTCTTTACCTGAAGTCTTCACCCGCTCGATGTTGTCCCAGCGTTCCACCCGATGCCGGTTGAACTTCCGCCAATCCTTCTCAATCGGCGTACAAACCTGCAAGACCTTGGTGTTGATCCAGAGCAGGAAGATCAGGTAAACCACCAGCACCACGAGCATCACCAGTCCGGAGAACGGCGAGATGATGAAGAGGAAAATGAAAGCCAGTGCCAGCTGGGCCAACATCGGCACGCCTTCATAGACCATCATATGTTCGGTCTGGATGACGTGATTGCGCCCCTTCTCGACATTGGCTGCTGAAAGCAGCCCGTCATCCTGGATGTGCTGGCTTAACGACTTCTCGAAGAAAAGTTCGGTGCTCCGGTTGTCGACCTGGCCGATATCCATCCCCAGGGAATATTCCCGACAGCGGTCGAACAGCCAGAAGATCAAGCGGTCAGCCACCATCACCCCGGTGATGAGAACGATCGCCGTGACCACCGCCCGCCACTGGCCTTCAATCAAGCCATCGATCACCGAACGGATGAGCCAGGGCTGGGCCATATTGAGTACGGTGCCTGCCAGGAGCAGGACCACCCCCCGTTTCATCCACCGCCGGCTCTCCGGAGTGATGAATTCCTTCCAGGCCCAGCCGTACACCCGAAAGGTCTCTTGCGATTCGGCGAGATACTCACGCCAATTCTTCGCGATGCGACGGTTCTCTCTCGGATCCTCCATCGCCCGCCTCCTTGTCGATTGTCAAAGACCTTAAATGTCCTGCCCGCGGTACGGACAGGACATCTGGATATTCGAGTCTCCCTGAATCAAATACCTGACATATCCTGTCCGGACCCCGGACCGCATCCGTCCGCGACCGCAACATCACGAAGAACCGGGCCGAAACACGGACCCTCCATGGCGCTGATGTCATACGATTGTCGCGGATGTCGATACATATACATTTGATGCCCCGACCGATTTGTCGGTGAGTCAGCACCTTACAATGGGACCTGTCAGGCTGTCAAGTCTGCCGCTGACTCCGGCCCGAAGCCGCTTCCTGTGCGGCAACCGCTCGCCGATAGGCGCAATAATCGCAATCCGTGGCTTCGGTCGGCAACCCAGGAGTCTTAAGGCAGGCCACAATCTCATGAAGCGTCGGCTCGACCCAGGCATCATCGCCGGAATAGGGCAGGACAGTCACATCGAACTCAAGCTTCCCGTCAAAGGCCTCGCGATCGGTGCGTCCGTTACAATAGACGAAATACCCCGTGTCGCTGACAGTCAGGCCGTTCCGGCGTAACAGCCACTGATAGACCTCCATCTGCCGCCTGTAACCGATCTGCCAATCGGCGTCTATCGTCACCTCACCGTCTTTACTGGTCGATTTATAGTCCACCACCAATACCTCCCGGTCGGGGTTGACCCACAGGTCATCGACCGCCCCGGTGACGACCAGGTTGGTCGGTCCGTGATGGTACTTGACTCCCTTGAAATTCTCGCGCCATTCGTCCATGCTGGCATGCTCGAACGGTATGGCGTCGATGCCGTAGGTCTCCATTATGGGGTGGCGGCGGCGTTTCGCCCGATGGATGTCAAACTCCTTCTTGAGCAGCGCGTCGACCGCCGAATTGAGCTTGAAGGGGAACCCCGGGGGGCGACCGACGCCCAAACGGCGATCGAGATAGAAACAGAGCGGGCACTCCAAAAAGAGATCGATCTTGCTGCGACTGATCCTGAACGGCCGATCGTCGGTGGGGTCATAGAGATTCCTGGTCCTCTGCGGATTGTAGAACCTGGACATAACTCAGGTGTCATGTCGCTCCTCCTGGCGGTAGAGCAGATAGGAATAGACGATCAGGACGACGGTCGTCGCCATCACGGGAAGAAGCAGGAACCAGATGGCGTGCCGCGGCACCAGTAGGCCGGCAATCGTGATGAGGGCCGACGCCTTATATAATCGGGCTCCCAAGAGATGAGTCTTATCCCAGACCCGGTCGCTGGACAGCGTCCAGGGCGTACGGATGCCCAAGAACCAGTTCCTCTTGGCCTGACGCAGGACGTCACCGATGAAGTAGAACAGAGCCGCGATCGCCGGCACGATCGTTATCGTCATGTTGAATCGCACGCCCAGATTCCAGAGCAGGGTGAGAGAATGGACATAAAGCAGGAAGCCCAACAGGACCAAGACGAAGGCGGCATAATGTCCCATGAACCGTTTAAGGTTCTTCTTCAGGGGGTCGATCTTGGGTATAACCATGAACAGTCCGGCCATGAGGGCCATGACCGACGGCATCAAGAAGACGCCCCAGAACCGCGGCATATAGCCGTCGACCTCGCCACGACTGTTCCAGTGTGACGCCATCGTCTCCGGCAACGACTGGTAAAGCATCACCCCCAGGAGCAGGGCGGTCCAAACCAATAACCACATCATGGCATAATGCTTTCTCATACGGCTGAATTCTATCATATGAGGGCGTTCTGGCTACCGGCAGAAATGAGACGGCCGGTATGCAAGGACGCGCGCTGACCAGCGCGCGTCCTGTCGTTTTGGCGTACTCTAGGGCATTCAGGGCTTGAGTTCCTCGACCTCCTGTCGCCCCTCCTCGAGTTCCTTGACCTGTTCGGCATCACGGGCGAGCAACAAGGCTTGGAACTCACCGACGTGCTCCTTCTCCTCTTTGGCCACGGCCATGAAGACCTTCTTGATATGCTCGTCTTGGGTCAACTCCGCCATCTGTTCATACAGGTTGATGGCATCAAGTTCGGCGATCAACCCGACCCGAAGGAGCTGATTATCCAGGTCCTCTTGGGCTATCTTCTTAAGATCAAACGGTATTTGGGCCAGCATAGCTCATTATCGTTATTGTCGTTACCGGTCGTGTATCCACGGTCCGGCCGCGTTCATTAGCCATCAGATTATAGCCGAATCGAAAAAAAAGAAAAAGTGATCCCGCGGGGATCACTTGGGGCAGGTCGATTCTTCCCGCAACAGACGCCTGACAAGCTCCTTTTGCCGAGCCTCCTGGAGGCGCTTCAGACGGTAGGCCGCGAGGCCCTTGAGCAGCTCGTCCCGTTTGCGGAAATACAGGATACCGTCGGGACAGCCCATCATGTCCCGACTGTCGGTCCGTCGGTACCGCAGCAGTATGCGATCCTTATGCAGACCGACCACCTCGACCCGGTTACCCTCATGGGCGGAACAGGAGTCGCCGAACCTCAGCTTCCTCCCCCCCTGACTTACAGGGTCAGGATTCATGATGTCGGCGATGTGGAACTCCGTCACCGGCAAGACGTCACCGACCTTGGGGTCCCCGGAAGGGGGTGGGTCGCCTGCCTTCGCGCCGGAGCCGCAGAACAGGATGCCCGCGGCCAGGCATGATCCGACCAACCCGAACCGCGCCCGACGGCATGAGTCCGAAATGGCTGAAAAGAACCTTATGACCTCCATCTGGTCCTCCTTTCCTGTCGTGTCCCATCACTGAAAATAGGCCGATGACTGCCTATAGTCAAATGCCCTAAGGGAAAAGTCGGCCGTTGACACGGCGCGATCCCTTGTTAAACTCTGCCTGATGCCCTTTTGAACAGGCAGCAGGAGGAAAGGATGAGAAATCTGGTGCTGGCGATGGTGGTGTGGTGTATGGCGGCCTGTGCCGGCGAGACGGCTAACCTGAGATCGGCGCCGGCGCTACCGACTAGGCAGGCCCAGATCAATCTGCCCGATGGGGCCTGGCACAAGATGCCGGGAACGAAATTCGGCGTGCCGGGCACGGTAGCCCTCAATGAGGAATCAGGGGCGATCGTCAGCTTTTCCCTGATCGCCGGCGACGAGCTGAGTCCGGAGGATGCGGTCGGCCAGTCCATGGAGCTGATCCGGGAAAATCTCAGTCACGTGTCGGACCTGCGACTGCTTGACTTCGGGGAGGACGAGACGAGCGATGCCCGCGGCCTCTGCTGGTCCGGCTTCCGACATCAGCCGGATACCATCGTCCCCCTCATGGGTTGTGTCGCCGCCCGACGTCTTGGGGGCGCACCGAAGCTTATGTTGGTCGCCGTGGGATCCTGGCCCGTGGAACATGATGCCGCCATGACCGCCGATTTCCGCGACATCGTCTGCGGTTTCGCCCTAGAGTGAGGCCGGACCATGCTGCGTTTCATCCTGGGACAGCTCAAGAATGTCGGCGAGGGCGGGCCGTTCGGCGAGAGCCCGTCGACCGACACGAACTGTTCGGTCAGGCTATGCCTGATGCTGGCCGATGACGCTCCGGAGCTGATCGTCGGTCGGTGCAAGCGCCGCTGCGTGCCGGTTCCGCCCCGACGACGCTACCGGATCGACCGGGACGAAAACGGCCGCTTCGTCATCGTCCGACTGTATTGACCGTCCTGAACGGGGCCGGGTCCGACTGGGTCCGGTCTTTTTTAATAAAAAACCCGCTCCGTCATGGAGCGGGAAAGAATCGAATCGGGATCAGGCCGTAGCCCGAGGTCCCAAGATACCCTCGATCTCCCGGGAATCGAGAGTCTCTCGATCGAGCAGGCCGGCCACCAGCGCCTCCAAGGCCTTCCAGTTGGCCTGAAGGCACTTCTGGACCCGTTCCTTGGACTCATCGAGTATCCGCCTGATCTCCCGGTCGATCTCGGTGGCGGTCTCATCGCTGTAGTCACGCTGGCTGTAGTCATAAAGCAGGAAGCCCTGATCTCTCTTGCCGTAGGTGCGGAGACCCAGGGCATCACTCATGCCGAGTTGCGTGACCATGGCGTAGGCCAGCTCAGTGGCCCGCTCCAGATCGTTGCCGGCGCCGGTGGTGACATCCTTGAACATGAGAGCCTCGGTGAGGCGCCCGCCGAGCAGCCCGTCGATAC
>LJNP01000051.1 GCA_001303185.1 Parcubacteria bacterium SG8_24 | reverse complement strand
TGCCTTTCCGCGAGATCCAGGGGACGATCAAGAAAGAGGCGGTGACCGTCATCCGGAACGTCCCGGGGATGTCCGTGAGGCAGCTGGCCAACGACTTTATCGACGTGGTGTCACAGGACGTGATCCTGCTTCAGGAACAGCAGGATCCGCGCGCCCCGATGGTCCCCCGGGTCTACGGACTGCCGCTGCACGTGGATACGCTGGTCCTCTACTATAACCGCGACATGCTCAACGCCGCCGGTATCGCCCAACCGCCGCGGCACTGGCGCGAATTCCAGGAACAGGTCAAGAAGATAACGCAGCTCGACGAGATCGGTACGATCATCCGGTCGGCTACGGCACTGGGCACGGCCGACAACGTGGAACGGTCGGCCGACATCCTGGCCCTGCTCATGATGCAGAACGGCGCCCAGATGTCCGACGCGGATGGCATGGCCACCTTCGACCGGACACCGGCGGAACTGGCCGGCCGCCCACTGCCTCCGGCCGCCGAGGCGCTGATCTTCTACTCCGACTTCGCCAACCCGGAGAAGGAGGTCTACACCTGGAACGACAAGATGCCCAACTCCTTCGACGCCTTCGTCGACGGGCAGACCGCCTTCTTCTTCGGCTATTCCTATCACCTGCCACTGCTCCGGCTCTACAACCCGGCGCTCAACTTCAGCACGACCGCCTTCCCGCAGATCGAAGGCAACGAGCCGGTCAACAACGCCAACTACTGGGTCGAAGTGGTCTCGGAAAAGACGGAATACCCCAACGAGGCCTGGGACTTCGTGCAATTCGCCGCCAAAGCCGAGAACGCCCAGAAATACCTGGCCAAGACCGGCAAGCCGACTGCGTTGCGCAGCCTGATCAACAGTCAGCTCGAGAATATCGACCTGTCGGTCTTCGCCGCCCAGCTGCCCAACGCCCGCAGCTGGTATCGCGGCCATGACGCCGAGGCCATGGAGGACGCCTTCCTGACAATGATTGACCAGATGCTGGCCGGCGAGGAGGATCCGGCGCGGATCATCACTCTCGGCGCCACCAAAGTCAACCAGACCATAAGATGAAACCTATGACATACAAGAGTCGACGGAAGACGGTAGCGCTCCTCGGTTCGTTCCTGTTCTGCGGACTGCTCCTGGCCCTGCCGGTGGCCGCCCATGCCGGAGCGTTCCAGATCGTCCCGGAATGTGCCCTGGTCAAGACCAAGGAGGAGATACCGGACCTCAACTGCGTCCTGCAGACGTTCGACAACATCGCCAAGCTCATCCTGGGGGTGACCGGCAGCTTCGCCCTGCTGATGTTCGTCTACGGCGGCTTCATCATGCTGACTTCGGCCGGTTCGCAGGAGAAGGTCTCCAAGGGCAAGACGATCCTGACCAACGCGGTCATCGGCATCGTCATCATCATGACTGCCGGTTACCTGATCGACTACGGCGTCAAGAAGGTCACCGGCGGCACGGCCCAGCTCGCCGGATCATCCTGCTCGTCAGGGGACAATACAGGAGTGATGGTCGACCTGCCCAGCGGGCTGACCTGCGTGACCTCCTGTTCGCAGATAAGCGGTTACCAATGCCAGGACGTCGCCTCTCTCCAGAACAAGGAATGCGTCAGCGGCATCTGTCGCGGCGGCGGCTGCGAGTGCTGTAAGGTCGAAGGCGGCGGAGCCAAGGCCTGCCAAAGACAACAGGGCCAATAACCGTCCGCGGCGATAAATTTTGACTCTATGCATCAGAAGATAACAACGGGACGGCGTGGTCGGTCATCAATATCACGGCTCCTGCGAGGGACGGCCAGCTCGACAGTGATTACCCTGATCTCGGCCAGCGCGGCCTATGCTGCCGAGGATCCAAAAAAACATACGCTGACCAACCCGCTGGGCACGGAATCGATCCCGACGCTGGTCGGCCGGATAACCCAGATCTTCCTGGGAGTGGCCGGCTCCTTCGCCCTGCTGATGTTCGTCTATGGCGGCTTCGTCTGGCTCACCTCGGGAGGAAGTCCGGAACGGGTGGCCAAAGGCAAGAAGATCTTCACCTGGGCGACGATCGGTCTGATCATCATGTTCGGCGCCTATACCCTGGTGAGCCAGATATTTAAGACCCTCGAAGGTGCGGGATAATATGACTTGTTCAACCTCCTCAAGGACGGCCGGGACCGCCCTGAAGCGCATCGCCGCGATGTTGGCGATGCTGGTCGCCCTGACCGTGATCCCTTCGGTCCCGCTCCAGGCGGCCGCCGCCGATTACGCGCTCGGTCCGGTCCGTCTGGCCGGAGCGACCAATACCTCGGCGACCTACCGACCGGTCACCATCCAAAAGCCGCTCGGCTCGGACGTGACTGTCCCTAAGATAATCGGCCGGGTCGTCAGTACCTTATTGGGGCTGTCCGGGGTTGTGGGTATGGTCATGTTCATCTACGGCGGTTTCATGTGGATGACCTCGGCCGGCAATCAGGAGAAGATCACCAAAGCCAAGAATATCGTCATCTGGTCGGTGATAGGCCTGGTCATCGTCTTTTCCGCCTACGCTCTGGTCAATTTCGTACTAGAAGCGGCAATCGAAGCTCCTACCATAGACCTGTCGGACTGAGCGATTCCGCTTAAATATGTTTTGCTGTAAAATGGAGATATTCACAGCCATTGTGGATATCTTTATCCTAAATCCTGAAAGGAGGTGAGAATATGAAGAAAACCACACTTAAGAGGCTCGCTGTCGGTACCGTGACCTTCACCGCCGCGACCCTGCCGCTGCTCGCCGCAGCCCAGGTAGATCTCGGCCTCGAATACGCCACGACCATCGGCCTCGGGACCCGGGACGTCCGCGAGACGATCGGCGGAGTCATCCGCGCCTTCATGGGCCTGCTCGGTATCGTCGCCGTCGTCATCATCCTGCTCGGTGGCTTCAAATGGATGACTGCTGGCGGTAACGAAGAGAAAGTCAGCGAAGCCAAGAAACTGATCATCTCCGGCATCATCGGTCTGATCATCATCATGTCGGCCTACGCTATCGCGCAGTTCGTCGTCGGCGCCATCATCAACGGAACTTCCGCGTAGATAAGCTGCAAAGCTTTGCCCCGAACCCTCGCGGTCCGGGGACGTCCGGCAGGCCTTTCCGCCGTCCGTCCCTGGATCGCGAACCATAAACCGACACGGTATGACCCGGTCAGCCGCCGTTATCTTAAAACGATGCCGCACCACCGTTCTTTGCGCCGCTGGTGTTTTTTTGGCGATGGCCCCCCGAGGGGTCCTGGCCAGCGTCTGGATGGATACCGGACTGGAAGAAGCGGCCGAGGAGGCGGGACTCGAGGTCTACGAAGGGACGACGATCGGCAGCCGCATCGGCGAGATGATCGGACCGCTGCTCGGCCTGGTCGGCGTACTCTTCATGATCCTGGTGATCTATGCCGGTTTCCTCTGGATGACCGCCGGCGGCAACGAGGAGAGGGTGACCAAAGCCCGAAAGATCCTGGTCGGGGCGACGATCGGCGTGATCATCGTCTTCTCCGCCTACGCCATCACCGAATTCGTGCTATCGCAGGTGGTCAACGTAGAACGGACCTCAACGTAAACCGGACCAGATCGTTATGAAAAAGATTATCTATAGTCTCGCGACGAACCGCATGACGAGATCGATCGTGATCACGTCAGTCATCATACTGGTCATGGGCCTAACTCAGGCGACGAGCCTGGTCCCCGCGGCCAGCGGAGCCGATGTCTGGAGCGAACTGGACACGGCCACGAAATCGACGGGATTCTATGATGATCCGGCTACGAGCGATACGTTAGAGATGCGGATCGCCTCGATGATTCAAACCGCCCTCTCGGTCGTCGGCATCATCCTGCTCATCCTCATCATCTACGGAGGTTTTCTCTGGATGACGGCTGGCGGTAACGAGGAGAAGGTCGGCAAGGCCCGGAAGATACTCAAGAACGCGGTCATCGGTATATTGATAGTCTTCATGGCCTACGGTATCGCTGAATTCGTCGTATCGAGAGTCGAGACTTCCTCCGAGGTCGCGGAATAGCACAACATCACTTATGGAACGGACAAGAAACACCTGGAGTAAAGCGTTAGCCTTCACCAGGAACGCCAAAGGTAAAGTGGTGGCCCTGATCTCAACAACGGCCATCATCATACCTTGGCTGCAGGTCCATGCCGGCCGAGCTCTGGAAAACCTGCAGGATATCGGGGCCGCGGCCGAAATTGACACCGGCACCTCCGTCGAGACCACGATCGCCGATATCATCCGTTCGCTGCTGGCCATGCTCGGCATCGTCCTGGTGATCCTCATCATCTACGGGGGTTTCCTCTGGATGACCGCCGGCGGCAACGAGGAGCAGGTCAGCAAGGCCAAGAAGATCCTGCGTAACGCCGTGATCGGTATAGTGATTATCTTCCTTTCGGCGCTCATCACCGAATTCGTGCTGGAGAGGCTTCCTGGCGCTTAACGAACAAACATTATGACTGAGGCCTGTAGTCGTAAATCAACGAATCTCCTCAGGGTAACGCTAGTGGCCTGCCTGTCGTTGTTTCTGGCGTTCGGGACGTTCTCGGTCGCGCTGGCTGACGAGGAAGAGAACGGCGGCGATGCTAAGGGGGCCCTCGGCAGCTTTCAGGATTTCGCCGGCGATACCGGACTGACCACCAGCGAGCAGAGCGATACCCTGGCGTCGGTCATCGGCGACATGATCTATTGGAGCCTTTCCTTGGTCGGCATCGTCCTAGTGATCCTCATCATCTACGGGGGTTTCCTCTGGATGACCGCCGGCGGCAACGAGGAGCAGGTCACCAAGGCCAAAAGGATCATCAAGAACGCGGTCATCGGCGTGATCATCGCCATGCTGGCTTTCGCGATAGCGGAATTCGTCCTCGATATAGTGATACCTGTCACGGTGTGATAGGCATCAACTGTCGGCGTTCTCTTATGACTTATCTCAGAAAACTCCGCCTCCCCGTCATCATCCTGACCCTTCTGTTCGTCTCGACGGCGATCTTCACGGCTCCCGCCATCGCCGCCGACTCGACGAACCTGCGCGACGAGACTTTCGGACAGTTCGACGAACTCCGGGAAAGTGCCGGCATGGAAAGCGAAGACTATCTGCCGGAGATCATCGCCACCTACATCAAGTATGCCCTGACCTTGATGGGCTTCGTCCTGATCTGTCTTATCCTCTACGGGGGTTTCCTCTGGATGACCGCCGGCGGCAACGAGGAGCAGGTCAAGAAGGCCAAACGGACGATTATGAACGCTGTCATCGGACTAGTCATCATCATACTGGCCTACGGCATCACCGCCTTCGTCATCAACGCCATCACGGCGACGCACGAACCGTACCATACTGAGGGTTTCACTTGAGCCGACCGGATCATCGTGCAAATTGAAAAGGCCCGGACCACAAGCGTGGTACGGGCCTTTTCCGTTCTGGCGGCTGCGCCGACCCTCATCGGATCTTATACCGATCGATGAGGACCTTGTGTCGGCCCCGAGCGCCCCACAGGCGGGTGAACTTCCGGTCGAACGAGAACCGCTTGACCTCCTGGAGCACGCCGTAGCGATTCTGGAAGGCGATGCCGCGGAAGGTGTGGTGACCGGTGCCGGAGAGACACACGTAGACCGTCTCGCGCGGCGGCAGGTGCGGCAGGACCCCCTGGGCTCCCCGGACCGTCAGCTCCTCCCCGTCGAGGAACAGCTTCAGGTAATACCCGGTGAAGTTCTCGATCTCCAGGGACAGGATGCCTGAGCTGCAGCCCTGGGGTGGGGTGTGCATCCAGGCCCAGTGCTGGGGCGGACCCAGCGGACGGGGCTTGGCGGGCGGGGGCATGGTCGGCGCGAGGCGCCGGCCGGCGGGGTGACCGCGTTCCAGCACGGCCATCTTGGCCTTGAGTGCGCCGTTCTCGGTGCGCATCCGGGCGACCTCCTGCCGCAGCCCATCGAGCTCCGACGGGCCGCTGGCCTTGGTCCCGGCACATCCGGCCAGGAGAGCCAACGTCGCCAGTGACAGCAGTACCTTGTTCATCTCTTCCTCCTCTTGATCTTCGGATCCGTCAGGAACTTCGGATACCCGCGGGCGGTCAGTCGCCGTGCCGCTGGTGCCACTTCTTGTGCTTCTTGTGCATCCGGAGGCTGTCGTTGGCCCGACCGCGGACGTCCTCGACGTCCTTCTCGAGCTTGTCGACGCGCTTGTCCAGATCGCCGCCACCCGAGCCGTCGGCCGGGTTGACGGTCGCCGGCTGCACCGCCGGCGAAGGCATGACCCCGTTGTAGTAATAGTGAAAGTCGTTGCCGTAGCCCCCACCCAGGTACGGGTAGAGCATCCCGGCCTCGACCGCCGTCCGGTAAGTCTCCGCGTTGTAGGCGTCGACGTAAGCCCGGCTGGCCGCGTCCACCATCGCCACATCGCTCATGTCCGGATTGGTGCCGGACACGCTGTAGTTCTTCGGCGTCACCGAGAAACTGGTCGCACAGGCCCCGAGCGCGAGCGCCAGGACCGACATCAGGATCAGTCGGAAACCTTTCATCTTCTCCTCCTCGCGCCGCACAGGCGCAGAACGGTTTTCAAGTTTAAGGAACCTAACCTAACGTCATACTATAGCATACCTATCCGCCTTTGTCAAGGGTGCTAAGCTTATTTTTTTCGCTGAATCAAGCGAATTTCGACTCTGGATTCACCTTGATGAAGGCAGGCAAAAGGGCTCAGTAGCTTCTGGGCCGCCCTAATCCGATAAAAAACCCCCTCGCGCGACTGATGTCGTCGCGGAGGGGGTGAAAGACAGGCCGATCGACCGGTACCCGGATCAGAGGTCCGAGTACTTGTCGAGTTCCTGATAGACCTCATCCAGGGACGAGGACCCGCCGGTTGCCTTGGAACCGCGTGACCGGACCGGCCGCTCATCCTGGACCACCGGAGGCGGGGGCAGATGTGCCGTGCCGGACCGACCGCGCTTCCCCTTGGTCTGACCGCGCTGGGCCTGACCGGAGGCACCGGGCCGATCCTTGTCGGACTCCGGCGGATTCCAGTAGTTACCGGCCCGCAGGCGGGAGATCTTCTCCTCGTTCTCCTTGAACTCCAGCTGCTCCGCCAGCGAACAGAACTTACCTTGGCACAGTTCGACGGCCCGCTCGCGGATCTTGTTCTGGCGTTTCAGGAGCTGGTCCAGCAGCTTGACGTCGAGCTCGTGGGCCCGGGAATCCTGTTCCCGGGTCACGCCCGCGATCATCTGCCGGCGCTCGCTCCAGGAGTCGGCGCTGCCGAAGCCTTCGTCCAGGGTGGCCTGGATAGTGGCGGAGAGGCCCGGCGACAGCATCACGAACGTGGCACCGACGAAGATCACCAGGACCAGACCGGCCGCGATACGACGCGCCCATATCCCGTCGAACCAGCGGCTCGACAGGATGGCCGCGAAGATCATGAGGCAGGTCACCGCCACCACGAAGGCGTAGACGTTGCGCCAGACCGGGATGACCATGGCATAGAGACAGACCATGGCCGCCCAGGCGGTGATGCCCCTCATCCAGCGCAGGAACTGGTTGGCCCGATCGAGCTCCAGCTGCGGGATACGGTCCCAGACCGCTCCCGCCCCCATGGAGACGAAGGCCACCAGGTGCGTCAGCACTACCGCCTTCACCCAGAAGAGGGCGAAGAGCACCACGCTGATCAGGCAGCCGAAGGCGATGGTCAGCCGTCCGGCATGCACCACCGCCGGGTTGGCCAGATGCTCGCCGATGGCACCGACGATGATGCCGATGACGAGCGCGGCCACCGGGAAACCGCAGGCCAGATAGAGCACGCGCAGGCCGTGATGCAGCCGCTCGTGACTCCAGTCATAGGTCTCCCCGGACAGGTCCTTGATCTCCTTGCCAAGGACCAAAGCGATAAGCTTGAACAGGTTCATCTCTTGTCTCCTTCCTTCAGTCCTTGGTCCTACCAGGGCTTGAGCATCTCGACGAGCGACCAGCCGACCTTCTTCTTCGGCCGGCGCTCCCGCGGCTTGTTCCAGTCCTCGATGCGCTGACGCACCTCAGGCTCGAGCGAGGCGTCGAATTCACGATACCTCTGCCACATGGTGACGAGCATCTCCTTGGTGCCGCGGCAGCCCGCCTTGATCGCCGAACCCAGGGCGGCCAGGAAGGCCTTGATGCCGTTGGACGCGGCGTTGCGGTTACGCAGCAGCGGCAGCACGTGCAGACGCATCTTCGGATCGAGCGCCATCAGTCCGTCGAACTCCTCGAGGGAGTCGAGTTCCTGGAGCGCTTCCATCACCTCGTCGACCTGCTCGGCCGGGAGCCGCTTCAGCCACTTCTTGAACTCCTTGCGCTTCTCCTCGTCCACCAGGCCGAGGACATCGAGCGGCGAGGAGTTCTTCCGCAGCTTCGGCTTCTCCTTCTTGGGCTTGGTCTCGTGCTCGAGCTTCGCCCGGATGTGGCCGTGACAGCACGGCGACGGCTGGAGACCCTGCTCGAGGGCGGCCCCGAGCTTGGCCTCGGTCTTCTGCCGCCGGTTGAG